>NZ_JAPCIX010000011.1:0-123992 GCF_027707605.1 Aeromonas sp. QDB31
AGGTCCTGCATCGAGAAAACCGACTACCCGTTCCCGGAGGAGTTGGTGCTGTCAACACCGTCCCGGTGAACGGTTACAGCCCCTCGAGGTTGAGGCTGTCGATGATGAGTTGTTTTATCTCTAGATGCAGGTCTTGCATAACTGTTCCATATGCTGTCATTGGGGCCCCGGTTGCAGGGCCCGGGTGAGAAAGCGGGTCAGCTGGCGGGCGGCCAGCGCACTGCTCTGGCCGGTGGAGACCACCTCGTCCGCCGCCACCTGTTGCAGGAATTCTATGGTGAAAGTCGGCTTATTTTCCGGGATCTTGAACCATTTGTCCTGCTTGGTGAGAAATCGGGTGCTGCAGTGGATCCGCACCAGTTGCAGCGGCACCTGGCTGCGCACCGCAAGCTGGGCCGCGCCGCGCTGCAGCTTGATGGGTTCGCCCGGGGTGGTGCGGGTTCCCTCCGGGAAGATCAGCAGCAGGCCGCCGGCCCGGATCCGCGACTGGCACAGGGCCAGTAGATCCTCGCCTGCCACGTTGGGCAGATAGTCGGCCGCCCGCACCACGCCACCGATGAAGGGGTTGCGCCAGAGGGACTGCTTGACGATGCAGTCGCACACCGGCATCTCGGCGGCCAGCATGACGTAGTCGAGCAGGCTGGGGTGATTGGCCACCACCAGGGCGCCACGCAAGTGGGCGGGCATGCCGCTCACGCTGTAATCGAGCACCCCCCAGCCACGCAGCACGCCGAGAAACAGCCGAAAGCTGTGGCGGATGGTGAGCTGGGCCAGGGTACGGCGCCGCTCGCCGCGCAGACAGAGCGCCAGCAGCGGAAACCAGAACAGGGAGAGCAGCAGGCCGCCCACCCCGAACAGGGTGAAGCCAAGGGCCGTGCCGATCAGCCGCCAACCCCGGTTCAGCAACGCTGCCATGCCCACTCCTGGCGGCCATCGCAAAGGGCCAGGGTCGACTCATGCCGCAACAGGGCACGCCAGCAGGCCAGACTCTGCGGCAGCGGGCGGGCATGGGGTTCGACTGTGCGGCGCGCCCCCTCGCAGCGCCACTGGTCGCCAGCCTCAAGCACCAACCCCAACGCGTGGGGCGGCGCCTCGTCCGCCAGCCAGGGACGGTGAAACTCGGGCACAGGTCCTTCGAATGCCACCAGCAGCACCCGGCGGGCACCGGCCTGCAGGGCGCAGACCGCTTCGGTCAGGCCCGCCATCAGGCCGTTCTCTCCCGCGGCCAACGAGGTCATGGGAATGGCGGCCTTGCCCTGAATGGAGCAGAGTCCGGCGGCGGTGTTGTGCACCGACATGGAGAAATCCGTGGGCGACAACGCCTGTCCGTCCGCCAGCGCCTGCAGCAGTGTCACAGAGCGGGCCAGCTCGCCATGACGGCTGACGAAGATGGCGTAATCAATGACATGGAGAGCCAGCAGGCTCAGCCCCACCTGCACCGCCAGCCGGGAGCCCTGGCTCAGACGGCGCGCCATCATCATGGGCAGCAAGGGGGTAGCGGGAAACGGCGGGTCGACGGGCCAGCGGCCCTGCTGCGCCCACGCCTGCCAGGCGGCCTCATCGGCCAGACCCGGAGACAGTGCCTGGCTATCCAGCAGCGAGAAAGAGAGCATATTTCAGGCAACCTGTCCTTAAAACGGTGGGTGGGAGCGAAGACGATAAAAGGCACTCATCCGACGGGTAGTGCCTGCTCCACGGTATGGAATGGCGTCATCAGGTTAATACCGGTCGGATAATACCATTATTCATCAAAAATAATAGCTGGCGCAGATTATCCACTGCCTTGGCGATTGAAAATAAACAATTTGTGTTGTCTCATTGCCTCGCCCGAATTGATGAATATCCTCCCCGAAGGAAATATTATGAAACTCATTAATAAAATATCCCTGATACTGACCTGTGCCTTGTTGGCCGCTTGCTCCACCAGCCAGCCCATCCGTAATATGGCGGTCAATCCGGTGCCCTTCAATCTGACCGAAGAACAGGTGGCCAAGGCCATTATTACGGCGGGCATAGGCAAGAGCTGGGTGATGAGGAAAGAACGACCAGGGCTTATTCGTGGCCAGGTCAATGTGCGTCAACATCAGGCGGTAATCGATATTCCCTACAGCGCTCGCGATTACTCCATTAATTATGTGAGCAGCATCAACCTTGATGACAAGGGCAAGGGCAGCATACATCGCAGTTATAACCGTTGGGTGCTGGGTCTGAATCAGGCCATCCAGACCGAACTCTCCCGCACACAGAACCAATAAACCGGCAGGAGTCACCCCGTGAACCACTATCAGGCAGACCCATACAACGCGCTGGAAGCCATCAGCGAGGCCCAGAAAATCGCCTTCGGGCCCATGCTGTTTCAGGCCAGCTGGTGCCTGCGTGAAACCGGGGTGCTGGCGTTTCTCGAGACCCGCGGCTCGCGGGGGGCCTCGCTGGCCGAGATCGCCCTGGCATGCGAGCTGAGCGAATACGGTGCCGGCGTGCTGCTGGACATGGGGCTCGGTGGCGGGCTCTGCTACCTGACAGACGAGCACTATGTGCTGGGCCGGGTCGGCAAATACCTGCTGCACGACGCCATGAGCCGGGTCAATCTCGATTTTACCCAGCATGTCTGCTATCAGCCTCTCGCCCATCTACTCGACGCCATCCGTCAGGGCTCGCCAGCCGGCTTGCAGGAGTTCGGTCCCTGGCAGACCCTCTACCCGCACCTGAACGAGCTGCCCGAACCGGCCCGCCGCAGCTGGTTTGCGTTCGATCACTTCTACTCCGACTGGGCATTCCAGCAAGCGCAGGACAAGGTGTTCGGCTATGCGCCGCGCCACCTCTACGATCTGGGCGGCAACACCGGCAAGTGGGCCATCGCCTGTGCCAAACGGGATCCCGCTCTGCGGGTCACCATCCTGGATTTGCCCGAGCAGCTGGCATTGGCCCACCTCAACATCGAGGAGGCCGGACTGGCGGAGCGGGTGCAGGGCCACCCGGTGGATCTGCTGCAACCAGGCCCCCTGCCCGGCGAGGCCGACATCTGGTGGATGAGCCAGTTTCTCGACTGCTTCAGCCACGCGCAGATCGTCGCCATCCTGAACCGGGTCCGACTGGTCATGAAACCGGACGCCCGGGTCTGCATCCTGGAGCTGTTCTGGGACAGGCAGACTTTCGAAGCCGCCAGTTTCAGTCTCAACGCCACCTCCCTCTACTTCACCTGCCTGGCCAACGGCAACAGCCGCTTCTATCACTCCAAACAGCTGTACCAGTGCCTGCGCGAGGCTCATTTCCATGTGGAGGCCGAGCACGAGATCCCGGGACCGGGCCACACCCTGCTGGTTGTCCGGCCGCTGCACACGAGGCCATAATGCCGACATCGACATGAAGATGATGATGAAACGAAAAGGAGCACGGCATGAGGCATGACTGCATGGCACTGATGGCACTCGGCCTGGCCCTGGGCAGCCTGCTCGGCGGCTGCGCCGACATCAAGGAGGCGGGCCGCACCGTGGGTCACACCACCCGGGACGTGACCCGCGAGATTGGCCACACCACCCGTGACGTGACCCGCGAGATCGGCCACGGTACCCGGGATGCGGTCAAGCAGGTGGGGGATGAGATAAGCAAATGACAACGGGGCCGAGGCCCCTGTTGTCATGAGGGAGAGCCACTGCCCATATGGCCATCAGCCTGAACTCCATGGCCTCTTCCGGCTCATCAGGTCGCTCGGCGCAGAAGTCGAGCCCGCTCTGCTGCTTCACCTCATCCACCTTTACTGCGTAGTCCGCAAGCCGGCTGGCCGACTTGTTGTCCTGAGGCATAGCCCTCCCGGTACAGCAGTTGACCGGGCTGACCAGTTATATCGGCCCTATTACCCGTTCCGGGCAAGGCCAGCGCCAGCGCCAGCGCCAGCAGACAATATTTACTCTCTCTCTTGAGTTTGCGAACAATCGCAGCGTCAGCCTGCCCGGGAGCAACTGTCTATCATTTGTTCAAGTTCAAAACAGGAATGAAAAATGACAATAAAAAACAATGAATTGTGATTTTTTGGTGGACTTGAAGCGAAGGCTTGCGAGGTAAAAAAGCCTGACCTCGATGAGAGGAACATGAAAGAATTCATCCTTGATACCAGCCAATTAATTAGATTGCTTTCATTTTAAAGAGCCACCACTCAATATTAAGGAGTGGCCTAAGATTATTTAGATTCATATTAAATGCATCATAAATATCGCCTGCAATGATCCTCAATAATAAATATCCGGTCTGACATTCTGTATCCCGCATTCCAGAGAATGCCATCTGCTGTTCCCTCACCGAGTGGGGAAACGGATGGCCGCGCTTTTCAATCAAGATAAGGATGCATGATGAGAAAGTCCCTGTTGGCCTGCTCTCTGTTGTTGTGCCCCACCGCCTTCGCCGCAGCTCCGCACTGGGAATACAGCGGTGAGGCCGGCCCGGCGAAATGGGCCAGCCTGACCCCGGAATTTGGCCAGTGCGCGGGCAGCAACCAGTCGCCGGTCAACCTCGCAGGTCTGGTGGAAGCCGAGCTGGCACCACTGCAGTTCCACTACCTGCCGGGCGGCAAGACCCTGGTCAACAACGGTCACACGGTGCAGGTCAACTATGCCCCGGGCAGCAGCCTTGAGCTCGACGGCATGCGCTTCGAGCTCAAGCAGTTCCACTTCCACGCTCCCAGCGAAAACCTCATCGAGGGCAGGTCCTACCCCCTGGAGGGACACCTGGTGCACGCCAATGACAAGGGGGAGCTGGCAGTGGTCGCCGTGATGTTCGAGCCAGGCCAGGCCAATGGGGCCCTGAGTCAGGCCTGGCAAACCCTGCCAGCCAAGGCGGGGGAGATCCACGCCTTCAAGGACCCGATCTCGGCCGAGTCACTGCTGCCCGCCAGGCGCGACTACTACCGCTTCAGCGGGTCGCTGACCACGCCGCCCTGCTCGGAAGGGGTGCGCTGGCTGGTGATGAAGCAACCGGTGCAGGTGAGCCAGGCCCAGATCGATGCCTTCAAGGCCGTGATGCACCACCCCAACAACAGACCCGTGCAACCCCTCAACGGTCGACTGGTGCTGCAATAAGGTTTTATGTAACCGATTTGCACAATAAGAAAGAGGGCCAACAGGCCCTCTTTTGCATTCATTCACCTGCCGTTACAGGCTGGCGGCAATCTTTGCACCCAGGGCGGCATTGTTCAGCACCAGCTGGATGTTCGCCGCCAGGGAGTTGCCGCCGGTCAGCTCGCACACCCGGGCCAGCAGGAAGGGAGTGGACTCCTTGCCCTTGACCCCCTGCTCGCCCGCCTCCCGCAGCGCCTGTTTGATCGCGGCATCGATGTCGGCCTTGGGCATGGCAAACTCGGTCGGGATCGGGTTGGTGACCACGGCGCCACCGGCAAGCCCCAGCTCCCACTTCAGACGCAGCGCCTCGGCGATGGCCGCCGGAGTGTCGAGGCGGTAATCCACCTTGAAGCCGCTCTCCCGGGTGTAGAAGGCGGGCAGCTCCTCGGTCTGATAACCGATAACGGGCACCCCCTGGGTCTCCAGGTATTCCAGGGTCAGGCCGATGTCGAGGATCGACTTGGCACCGGCGCAGACCACGGCCACCGGGGTCTGGGCGAACTCCTGCAGATCCGCCGAAATGTCGAAGGTCTCCTGGGCGCCGCGGTGCACGCCGCCGATGCCGCCGGTGGCGAACACCCGGATCCCCGCCATGGCGGCAATGATCATGGTGGAAGCGACAGTCGTCGCGCCCAGCCCCTTGTTCGCCAGCACGAAGGGAATGTCCCGCCGGCTGCACTTGGTGGCGGTGTGGCCGGCCTTGCCCAGCGCCTCCAGAGCCCCCTCGTCCAGACCCACCTTGAGGCGACCGTCGATGATGGCGATGGTGGCCGGCACGGCGCCGTTGTCACGCACCACCTGTTCGACCTGACGCGCCGTCTCCACGTTCTGCGGATAGGGCATGCCGTGGGAGATGATGGTGGATTCCAGAGCCACCACCGGCTTGCCGGCGGCCAGGGCTTCTGCGACGACCGGTTGGATATCGAGGTAAGCGTTCAACATGGGTACTCCTCCAGCATGCGTTCAACGGCGGCCTTGGATAGGCCGGAAAAGACGGTATCGGAACAATTGACGGTGAGGGCCGCGCAGCCGAGGGCGAATCGGGTCGCCTCCATGATGCCCTGCTCCAGCAACCAGGCGTGGGCCAGCCCTGCCATAAAGGCATCGCCGCCGCCGGTCACATTGACGACAGGGCTGCCGAGCACGGGCAGATGGCCCTGCTGCTCCCCATCGCTATAGAAGATGCCTTGATCGCCGAGGCTCAGGAACAGCCGCTGCACCCCGGCGCGGTGGAACCAGGCCGCCGCCATGGGCCAGGTGTCGGGCCCGGCGATGGTGAAGCCGCACAGCTGCTCCGCCTCGGTGCGGTTCGGCTTGAGGGTGTGGATCCGGTGCAGCCAGGGGCGGATCTTCTCCACCTTGGCCACCGAGACGGTGTCGACGAAGATGATGTGTTCACCCTGGCGCTCGAACAGCCAGTCCAGGGTGTGAGTGGCGAGGTTGGTGTCGAGCACCCAAAGCCGCGCCGCGCCGAGGAAGCCGCTCAAGGGAGCGAGCCTGGCCGGAGTCAGCTCGTCGATGATCCCCATGTCGTTGACGGCGCAGCTCATCTCGCCGCTGCCGTCGTGCAGGCTGAGGTAGCAGGAGGTCGCCTGCCCATCCAGCACCAGCACCTGGCGCACGTCGACGCCGGCACGCTGGCTCACTTCCAGCAGGTGATGGCCGTACTGATCGTTGCCCACCGCGGTCAGCAGCCGGGTATCGGTGCCGAGCCGCGCCAGGTTCTCGGCGATGTTGCGCCCCACCCCGCCAGCCGAGGTACGTACCCGGCCCGGGTTGGAGTCACCGATGCGCAGGTTGTCGTGGCTGCAACCACAGATATCCATGTTGGCGCCGCCGATCACCACGGCGTAGGGGCCTTCACGCAGCACATAGCCGCGGCCTTGCACATAGCCCTGGCGCATCAGGCTGGAGATATGGCTCGCCAGCGCCGAGCGGCTGATGCCAAGCCTGTCCGCCAGCTCCTGCTGGGCAATCATGGGATCCTGGCGCAGCAGGGCGAGGATCTCTTGCTCACGTTCCGTCATAGACAAACATCCAGTTACAAACGTTTGTCCATTATTTCCGAAAAACGTTTACCCGCCATCGCCTCGTGCAAAAATTGTCGGCTTGCGCACAAAAAATCACCGGGCAAGCCCGGTGATCCTTGATGACAATCTACACAGCCCGCTCAGCCCAGTTGCACCCAGACAGCGCCGCCTTCCAGTCGCACCGGCCAGCAGGCGACACTCAGGGCCGGATCATCCAGGCAGCGGCCGTCCATCAGGGCGTAGCGCTGCTTGTAGAGCGGTGAGGCGACCACGGGTTCGCCCCCGGCATCCCCCACCAGGCCACGCCCGAGCACCGCCACTCCGGCCAGGGGATCCACCCCGTCCAGGGCATAGACTCGCTCCCCGAGGCGAAACAGCGCCAGCACCCGCCCCTCAAGCCAGGCGCTGCGCCCGGCCTGCTCCGGCAGGGCCGCCAGCTCGCACACCCGATGCCACTGCCCATGCTCAGGGCGCACTGTGCCCTCCTTGAAATCCTTCATATCACCTCCTTGATGCTGATGGCGGGCGTGCAACCCGCTGGCCCCGCTCATACCACCTCCTTGATAGAGATATCCGGCACCCACTGCCCCCGCTCCTCACGGCGCGGCGGTGTCTCGTCTTCGGGCCGGTTGACGAAGGCCTCGAACAGCTTCAGCTTGTCCGGGTCCGCCAGGGTACTCTTCCATTCGCACTGCCAGGTGCCGACTATCTCCCCCATCATGGCCTCCAGCTCGGCACCGATGCCGAGCCTGTCCTCGATGATCACCGACTTGAGGTAGTCGAGCCCCCCTTCCATGTTCTCCATCCAGACCGAGGTGCGCTGCAGCCTGTCCCCGGTGCGCACATAGAACATCAGCAGCCGGTCGATGTAGCGGATCAGGGTCTGCTCGTCGAGATCGGTGGCAAACAGGTCTGCGTGGCGCGGCCGCATGCCGCCGTTACCGCACACATAGAGGTTCCAGCCCCGCTCGGTGGCGATGACGCCGATGTCCTTGCTCTGGGCCTCGGCGCACTCCCGGGTGCAGCCAGAGACCGCGAACTTCAGCTTGTGGGGGGCTCGCAGTCCCTTGTAGCGGTGCTCCAGGGTCTGGGTCAGGGTCATGGAGTCCTGCACCCCGTAGCGGCACCAGGTCGAACCCACGCAAGACTTCACGGTGCGCACCGACTTGCCGTAGGCCTGACCCGTCTCGAAGCCCGCCGCCACCAGCTCGCCCCAGATGGCGGGCAGCTGATCGACCCGGGCACCAAACAGATCGATGCGCTGACCGCCGGTGATCTTGGTGTAGAGGCCGTACTTGCGCGCCACCTCCCCTATGGTGATGAGGCCCTCCGGGGTGATCTCCCCCCCCGGGATGCGCGGCACCACCGAGTAGGTGCCGTCCTTTTGCAGGTTGGCAAGGAAGGCGTCGTTGGTGTCCTGCAGGGCGCGGTGGGGCTTCTCCAGCACGTGCTCGTTCCAGAGCGACGCCAGAATAGAGGCGACCGTCGGCCGGCAGATGTCACAGCCCAGACCCTGGCCATGCTTGTCTCGCAGCGCCTCGAAGCTCTTCAGCTCGCCGACCCGGGCCAGGTGATAGAGCTCCTGGCGCCCGTAGGCGAAGTGCTCGCACAACCCCTTGTCCGCCTCGACCCCAAGATCCGCCAGGGTCTGCTCCACCACCTGTTTGAGCAGGTTGCTGCAGCCGCCGCAGCCGGTGCCCGCTTTGGTGCAGCTCTTCACCGCAGAAAGCTCGTGATTGCCCGCCCTGACGGCGGCCACCACGTCCCCTTTGCTGACGTTGTGGCAGGAGCAGAGGATGGCGCTGTCCGGCAGCACCAGGGGCGCGGGGGCCGCGCCCGCCTCTCCCACCAGCAGGGAGAGCGGCGGCTGGGGCAGCGCCACCCCGTTCTGGTAGTACTGCAGCAGCCGCTCATAATCGGTTCCGTCCCCCACCAGGATGGCGCCGAGCAGGCGATTGCCCTCGCCGTCTGTCACCAGCTTCTTGTAGATGCCGTTGACCCTGTCCAGCAACAGCAGCTCCTGGGCCCCGGCAGTGCTGGCGTGGGCGTCGCCGATAGAGCCCACGTCCACCCCCATCAGCTTGAGCTTGGTGGACATGTCGGCCCCGACGAAGCGGGTCTCGCCGCCGCACAGGCTGGCCACGGCGGTGCGGGCCATCTGGTAGCCGGGTGCCACCAGGCCGAAGATGCGCCCCTGCCAGAGCGCACACTCGCCGATGGCGAGGATGGCGGGATCCGAGCTGTGGCAGCCGTCGTCGATGCAGATGCCGCCGCGCTCCCCGACGTTCAGCCCGGATTGGCGGGCCAGGGCGTCGGCGGGGCGGATGCCTGCCGAGAACAGCAGGACATCGGTCTCAAGATGAGAGCCGTCCTTGAAGCGCAGCCGGTGACGGGCCTGCTCCCCCTGCTCGATGCACTCGGTGGCCTTCTCCACCAGCACCTCGACCCCGAGCGCCTGAATCTTGTCTCGCAACACGGCGCCGCCGCTCTCGTCGAGCTGCACCGGCATCAGCCTGGGGGCAAACTCCACCACCTGAGTCTTGAGCCCGAGCAGGCGCAGGGCGTTGGCCGCCTCCAGCCCCAGCAGGCCGCCGCCGATGACCACGCCGCTGCGGGCCTGGGCGCAGGCATCGCGGATGGCGGCAAGATCCCCCAGGGTGCGGTAGACGAAACAGCCCTCCCGCTGATGGCCGGGGATGGGGGGCACAAAGGGCACAGAGCCGGTCGCCAGCACCAGACGGTCGTAAGGGAACTGCTCGCCGTTGGCGAGCGTCAGGGTGCGGGCGGCCCGGTCGAGCACCTCCACCTCGGCCCCCAGCCGCAGCGCAATGCCGCTCTCTTCATACCAGGCGGGATCCGCCATGCGCAGCGCCTCCGGGGCCTTGCCGCCGAATACCTCGGAGAGGTGCACCCTGTCGTAGGCGGAGTCAGGCTCGGCCCCGAACACCGTCACCTCGAACCGGTCGAGGCCACCGGCCGCCACCAGCTGTTCGACGAAGTGATGACCCACCATGCCGTTGCCCACCACCAGCAGGCGTTGCTTTTCGGCGGATCCGGCGCTCTGGCGATCGATCAGGTCCACGCCGTCGCCGATCACCCACTGTTGCTCTTTGTCAGTCATA
Organism: Aeromonas sp. QDB31; assembly: GCF_027707605.1. Taxonomy (NCBI): domain Bacteria; kingdom Pseudomonadati; phylum Pseudomonadota; class Gammaproteobacteria; order Aeromonadales; family Aeromonadaceae; genus Aeromonas; species Aeromonas sp. QDB31. The sequence goes on from NZ_JAPCIX010000011.1 coordinate 10,264, forward strand.
TCTCTCTTCCTTGAATCCGGTGGGCTCAGGCGCGCAGCTTGCTGCGCACTTGCCCGGCTGCCTTGAGGGGGGTCACCTTGCGCTGCTTCTCGTAGAGGAAGCGCAGTACCTGCTGGCGCAGCTTGTGGTAGTGGGGGTCATCCGCCAGGGCGACCCTGTCTCTGGGCCTTGGCAGATCCACGGTCAGGATCTCCCCGACGGTGGCACTGGGGCCGTTGGTCATCATGACGATGCGATCGGAGAGCAGCACCGCCTCGTCCACGTCGTGGGTGATCATGATGACGGTGTTGCCAAGCTCCGCCTGGATCGCCATCAGCGCATCCTGCAGATGGGCCCGGGTCAGGGCGTCGAGGGCACCGAACGGCTCATCCATCAGCAGCACCTTGGGGGAGAGCGACAGGGCCCGCGCGATGCCGACCCGCTGTTTCATGCCCCCCGACAGCTCGTGGGGCATCTTTTGGCTGGCGTGATCCATCTGCACCAGGGAGAGGTAGTAGTCCACCCGCTCCGCCACCGCCCGCTTGTCAGGCTCCACCTGGCCCACCGCCAGCGCCACGTTCTGCTGGACGCTGAGCCAGGGCAGCAGGGCGTGGTTCTGGAACACCATGGCCCGCTCGGGCCCCGGCCCCGCCACCTCGCGGCCATCGAGGATGATGCCGCCCAGGGTCGGCTCCAGCAGCCCGGCCACCAGGTTGAGCACCGTGCTCTTGCCGCAACCCGAGTGACCGATGAGAGAGACGAACTCCCCCTTCTCGATGCGCAGGTTGACCCGGCTGAGGGCCTCGAAGCTGCCCTGCTCCGTCTCGAACGAGATGCCGACGTCGCTTATCTCCAGATAACTCTTCATTGGCTCTTCTCCTGCCTGAATAGAAATGTGATTAACGCAGCACCTGGCGCTTGTCCCAGGACAACCACTGCTGCAGGGCCAGCATGCCCCTGTCCAGGGCGCAGCCGATGAGGCCTATGGTGATCACCGCCACCATGATGCGGGCCAGGGAGGCCGAGCCGCCGCTCTGGAACTCGTCCCACACGAACTTGCCGAGCCCCGGGTTCTGGGCCAGCATCTCCGCCGCGATCAGCACCATCCAGGCCACCCCCAGGGAGAGCCGCAGCCCGGTGAAGATCATGGGCAGGGCGCCGGGCAGCACGATGCGGCGCACGTGGGTCACAAAGGAGAGGCGCAACACCCGGCTGACGTTGTGCAGGTCGCTGTCCAACCCCGCCACCCCGACTGCGGTGTTGATCAGGGTCGGCCAGAGGGAGCATAGGGTCACCGTCAGCGCCGAGGTGAGGAAGGACTTGGCGAGCCAGGGACTCGGGTTTGCGTAGAGAGCGCTCACCACCAGCGTGATGAGCGGCAGCCAGGCCAGGGGGGAGACCGGCTTGAGCAGCTGGATCACCGGGTTGGCGGCGCGATAGAGCCCCTGATTCATGCCGAGCAGCACCCCGCACGGGATGGCGATCAGGGTCGCGAGCCCGAATCCGCACAGCACGGTGAACAGGCTGGTGGCTATCTGATCGAAGAAGGTGGGGCGCCCGGTGTAGGGGCGCAGCTTCACCTCGGCCGCCGGATCCGCCGCCAGCCGCTCGGCGTTGCGAACCTGCTGGCGCTCGAGGAAGGCGCTCGCCTTCTCCCGCTCCGCCAGGTGATCCTGGCCGAGGGACCAGAACTGGCTGGCGGTGGCGAGCGGCCCGGGCAGGGTGCCCAGACTGGTCTGCACCTGACTCGCCCCCCACTGCCAGAGGCCGAGGAACAGCAGCACGCCGAGCAGGGGCTGCACCAGGGTTTTCAGATTGATGGCTCTCCAATTGATGAGTGGCCACTTGTGTCGTTTCATTGCGTTCTCCTCGCTCATTGCACCCGCTCATCGCCCTTGAGGCCGATGGCGAACTGCTGCAGATAGGCGTTGGGGTGGCGGCCGTCATAGATGAGACCGTCGATGAAGCCATCCTGGGGGCCGCGATAGCCCTGCTCGCTGGCAAAGTCGGGGAAGTCCTGCGCCTTGAGCTTGCCCTCGGCGATCAGCGCCTCGGCAGCCTGGCGATAGACGCCCGGTTGATACACCGCCTTGGCCACCTGCTCGAACCAGGCGTCCGGCCTGGCCTCGGGGATCTGGCCCCAGCGCCGCATCTGGGTCAGATACCAGATGGCGTCGGAGTAGTAGGGATAGGTGGCGTGGTGGCGGAAGAAGACGTTGAAGTCAGGCACCTGCCGCTTGTCCCCCTTGGCATACTCGAAGGTGCCGGTCATGGAGCTGGCGATCACCTGCTCGTCAGCCCCCACGTATTCGGGCTTGGCCAGCATCCTGGCCGCCTCGCGCCGGTTGCCGTTCTGCTCTGCATCCAGCCACCAGGCCGCCCGCAGCAGCGCCTTCACCAGCCGGACATGGGTGTTGGGGTGACGCTCGGCCCACTCCCGGGTGACGCCGAACACCTTCTCCGGGTTGTTGCGCCAGATCTCCTGATCCGTGATGACGGGCACCCCTATGCCCTTCGCGACCGCCTGCTGGTTCCAGGGCTCCCCCACGCTGTAGCCGGCGATGGTGCCCGCCTCCAGGGTGGCGGGCATCTGCGGCGGCGGCGTCACCGACAGCAGCACGTCCGCCTGGCGCTGGCCCGAGTTGTCGCCGAGCTTGGGCGCATAGAAGCCGGGATGCAGGCCGCCCGCCGCCAGCCAGTACCTGAGCTCGTAGTTGTGGGGGGAGACGGGGAACACCATCCCCATGTTGAACGGCTTGCCCCCCTGGCGGTACTCCGCCACCACGGGCTTGAGGGCGGCAGCGCTCACCGGCGGTGGCACCTCTCCTGCGACCGGCTTGGGTAGTTGGGTTGCCATGGCCGCCCAGACACTGTTGGCCACCGTGATGGCGTTACCGTTGAGATCCATGGCGAACGCCGTCACCAGCTCGGCCTGGGTGCCGATGCCGATGTGGGCGGCCAGGGGTTGACCCGCCAGCATCTGGGCGCCGTCCAGCTCGCCGTCGATCACCCGATCCAGCAGGATCTTCCAGTTCGCCTGGGCCTCCAGGGTCACGTAGAGCCCCTCGTCCTCGAAATAGCCCCGCTCGTAGGCCACCGCCAGCGGCGCCATGTCGGTCAGCTTGATGAAGCCGAGTCTGAGCTCCTCCTGCTCGGGGGCACCCACCGCGGCCAGCACCGGCAGCGACAGCACCGCCAGCAGCATCCCCGCACATCCTTGTCGTCTTTTCATTCCAGTCCCTCGCTCGGTTCCCTGTTCCGGGCTGTCACCCTCCTGCCTCGTTGCAGGATGGCGACCAAAAAAAAGCCCCACCGATCCGGGATCGGTGAGGCCTCTTTGCCCTGTTGCGAGTGACGGGCCCTGGGCGCCATCACTCCTTGTATGTTGGGTAATTCACTTTTCGTGCCAGATTGGCCAAGCCGCATCGGACGGCCTTTCCCGGCTTTTTCTTCCCTCCTTTTCCCCCCTGTTTGCCTCAATTAGGCGCAATTGCACCAAAACGGTTTGCCAGCGGGGCGCTCAGGCGGGCAATGCCTGCAGCAGTTGCCGCGCCAGCTCCCCCAGGCTCAGGTGGCGGCTCATGGCGGTGCTGCGCATCAGGCGATAGGCCTGCTCCTCGTCCAGCCCCTGATGACGCATCAGGCGCCCCTTGGCCTGCTCGATGAGCCGCCGCTCCACCAGCTTCTGGCGCAGCTCGCTCTCGGTCTGCATCAGGGTCTGCACCATGGCGAGCTGGCTGCGGGCGAGCCGCAACCACTGCTCCACCGGCTCCCGCTCGCCGCAGGGGTGGGGCACCAGCAACACCCCCTGCTGCAGCAGGGCGAGCTGGGTATCGCCCCCGAGCCGCTCGCAGAACAAGAGGCGCGGCATGTCGGGCCAGAGGGAGAGGCCGAGGCGCACCTCGGCGCCGAACTGGCGGCAGCTGACCAACAGGGCCTCCCCCTGCTCCATCGGAGTCAGCAGCTGGCGGGTGTCGAGTATCCTGGGCTGATGACCGTAGTGGCTGACCAGCAGGGCCAGGCGATTGGCCTGGCCCGGATCATCGGCGTGGATCAGCAGGCGGGAGGGGGGGCCATCCTGGCCCCGGGGAAGAGTAGTCATGGCGCTCCTTGCCAACGGCTATCGCAACGTGTCTGCTGCCAATGCCGCAACATGAAGGCCAACTATTTGAATCTACCTCCTTTTTATCCATCAGGAGGTAGTGGGGGTAGAGGGGGAAACCCGGCTCAGGCTACCCGCTCCATGGTCTGGTTCAGCAGGGCCTGCAGCTCGGCGCCAAGGTTCACCACCTCCCCCATGATCATCAGCACGGGGCTCTGGCCGAGCAGGGCACGGGCGGCCTGCTCCAGTCCCTCCAGCCGGGCGTGATGGACCTGCTGGCGCGCACTGCACCCGGCCACCACCAGCGCCACCGGCAGATCACCCGAGGCCCCCGCCGCCAGCAACCCTTGCCGGATCTGGGCCGCCCGCTCCAGCCCCATGTAGAACACCAGGGTATGGCCGGCCCGGGTCAACCCCTGCCAGCCCCGATAGTCCCCCTCGTCCATCAAATGACCCGTCACCAGGGTCAGGGAGCGGGCCAGCCCTCTGTGGGTCAGGGGAATAAGAGTGCTGGCGGCGCAGCCCAGGGCCGCCGTGATACCAGGCACCAACTCGGCCTCGATGCCGTGGCGGGCCAGGTGCAGCGCCTCCTCCCCGCCCCGGCCGAACACCAGGGGATCCCCCCCCTTGAGCCGCACCACCCGCTTGCCGGTGCGGGCCAGCGCCAGCAGCAGGGCATTGATCTCCTCCTGGGTCGGGCTCGGCTCGCCGCAGCGCTTGCCCACGTCGAAGCGGGCCGCCCCCTGGGGGATCCTGGCCAGGATCTCGCTCCCCACCAGGCGGTCATAGACCACCACTTCTGCCGCCTCGATGCGGTGCAGGGCGCGCAGGGTCAACAATTCGAGGGGCCCGGGGCCCGCTCCTACCAGACTGATTTGGCTCATCGCACACTCCTTGTGTTGCTGCCCAGGCCTCAGGCCTGGGCGATATAGACATGCTTGATCAACAGCTTGTCGATCTCGGGCAGGCAGGTGCCGCAGTTGCTGCCGCAGCCGAGCAGGGCCTGCAGCCCCGCCAGCTCGCTCACCCCCTGCCGGGTGATGGCATCGACGATGCGCTGCTCCGACACCCGCAGGCAGGAGCAGACCAGCCGGCTCTCACCGGCCAGGGCCTGGCTCAGGGTCTGGCTCAGGGCCCCCGCCTGCAGCGGCGTGCCGAGCAGGCTGGCCAGCAGATCGACCTTGATGTCCGGTCGCCGCTCCCCCACCAGCAAGATGCCCTCTATGCGATCCCCGGCCAGGGCCAGGGCGAGCCAGCCCTCCTTCAGGGGGAGCCGCAGCCAGCGCCCCTGGGTTGCCAGCCGCTGCCACAGGAGTTCGGGGGCCTCTGACCAGGAGGCCAGCAGGGTGCAGTTGCCCTCGGGCAGAGGGCGTCTGGCCCACCAGTCCACCGGCTCGCGCCAGTCCCGGCGGCCGCACCAGAGTCCCTGCCAACGGGTGGCTTGCGCCCTGGCCTGCACCCGCCCCTGCTTGAACATGGGCTGGCCGGAGAGGGGATCCACCACGGCGGCGATGAGGCGGTTGACCGCCCCCTGGCTGCACTGGCTGTCGGTCCAGTGCATGGGCAGGAAGGCTTCCCCTTCCCTGAGCCCCTCGTCCAGCCCCACCAGCAGCAGGGCCTCCCCGAGCTCGTTGTGAAGGCGCACCAGGTCCCCCTCCTTGGCACCGAGCGCCAGCAGGCTGGCGGCACCCACCCGCACCCTGGGCCAGGGCTCGGCCTCCTGCAACCTGGGCACGTGACCGGTGCGGGTCATGGTGTGCCACTGATCCCGCAGTCGGCCGCTGTTGAGGAGCAGGGGGAGATCCTCCCCTCGGGGGGCGGCATCATGCTGGGGGGGGAAGTGCTGGGCCAGGGGCAGCAGACGGGCCCGGCCATCCGGGGTGGCAAAGCGCCCATCCTCGAACAATCGGGCCCTCCCCTGGGGCCAGTCGGCATTGACGGGCCAGCTCAGGGGTTCCAGCGCCTCGAACTCGGCTCGGCTCAGACCCGCCAGCCCCGATATGTCAAACTGGCGGCGCCCCTGGTTCTCGAAGCCGGAGAGGGCGGCGTGCTCGCAGAAGATCTCGTGCTCGTGCTCATAGGCGAACCCCTCGCCAAAACCGAGCCGGCGGGCGAGCTGGGTCAGCGCCCACCAGTCTGGCCTGGCCTCCCCCGGCAGGGGCAGAAAGGCGCGTTGGCGACTGATGGTGCGCTCGGAGTTGGTGACGGTGCCGCTCTTCTCCCCCCAGGCGGCGGCGGGCAGCAGCAGATGGGCGAGGCGCGCCGTGTCGGTGTTGGCCGTCACCTCGGAGACCACCAGCAGCTCGCAGCGGCTCAGGGCTTCACGCACCCGGTTGCCGTCCGGCAGGGAGACCGCCGGGTTGGTGCCGAGCACCCAGAGGGCGCGGATCTCCCCTCGGTGCACCGCCTCGAACAGCTCGACGGCCTTGCGCCCGGGCCCGCGCACCATGGTCGGACTCTGCCAGAAGCGCTGCACCCGATCGCACTCTTCCTCGCCAAAGCCCATGTGGGCGGCAAGCTGGGTCGCGAGCCCCCCCACTTCGCGCCCCCCCATGGCGTTCGGTTGCCCCGTCATGGAGAAGGGGGCCGCCCCCGGCTTGCCAATGCGGCCGCACATCAGGTGGGCGTTGATGATGGCGTTGGCCTTGTCCACCCCCTGGTTGGACTGGTTGATCCCCTGGCAGAACAGGGTGACCGTCTTGGGGGTGCGGGCAAACAGCTGGTAGAAGCCGAGCAGATCGCTGCGGGAGAGGCCGCAGCAGCGGGCCACCTCGTCCAGTTGCCAGGCGGGGTCGTCCAGCGCCGCCGCCAGCGCCTCGAAGCCGCTCACATGTTGCGCCACATAGGCCTTGTCCCAGCCGTCGCTGTCGAGCAGGTAGCGGCACAGGCCGTTCCACAGCGCCACGTCGCTGCCGGGCTTGAGGGCCAGGTGCAGATCCCCCTGCTCCGCCGTCATGGTGCGACGGGGATCCAGCACCACCACCTTGAGCTCGGGACGGCGCGCCCGCGCCTGCTGCAGACGGCGAAACAGCACGGGGTGGGTCCAGGCGGTGTTGGCACCGGTGAGCACCACCAGATCCGCTAGCTCCAGATCCTGGTAGCAGGCGGGCACCAGATCCTCCCCGAAGGCGCGTTGGTGGGCCACCACCGCCGACGACATGCAGAGCCGGGAGTTGGTGTCCACGTTGGCACTGCCCAGATACCCCTTCATCAGCTTGTTGGCGACGTAGTAGTCCTCAGTGGTGAGCTGGCCCGACAGATAGATGCCGATGGCCTCGGGCCCGGACTCGGCCAGGATGGCGGCAAGGCGCTGCGCCAGGGTGTCCAGCGCCTCATCCCAGCCGATGCGCTGCCCCAGCCAGCGCGGGTAGAGCAGGCGATCGGGGAAGGCCAGGCTCTCCAGCAGGCTGGCCCCCTTGACGCACAGGGCGCCGCCATTGGCCGGATGCTGTTCATCCCCCTGCAACTGCCAGTTGTCGCCCTCCCGGCTCAACCGGATGCCACACCCCACTCCACAATAGGCACAGGTGGTCTTCATTCCCTCGCTCCTTGTCGCCGGCGGCCCCCGGGGGCCGCCTCCTTGTCCTGTTGGATGACGGGCCCATAAAAAAAGCGTCCGCCCCCCTGCGGGGACGGACGCCTTTGTCCGGATGAGCCTCAGTCATCTTGTATGAGGAAATGACTGCAAACCCCGCGCCAGGATGCAGGATGCGTCGCCACTGGGCGCCAAGGGCGCGGGGCTGCGCCAGAGCGGTGCAACTGCTCCCTTGTTGGGCCCGCCGGACGGGAGTCGGCGCCACAGGCTGGGCAAGGGGCGCGCCGAGGGTATAATGCGCCGCCACAGAGGAGAACGAGATGAAAGAGTCAGGTTACTGCGCCGCACAGCGGGTCGATGTGCAGCCGGATGCGGCTCCCGATTATTGCGCCATCGGGCTGGTCAATCCCAAGTCACCGGAGAACGTGGGAGCCGTGATGCGGGCCGCCGGCTGTTACGGGGCAGAAGAGGTCTACTACACGGGGCAGCGCTTCGAGCTGGCGCGCCGCTTTGCCACCGACACCAAGCAGATGGTGGAGAAGATCCCCCTGCTCGGGGTCGAGGATCTGCTGGCGTTCGTCCCCGAGGGCTGCACCCCTGTGCTGGTGGATCTCATCGAGGGGGCCACCTCGCTGCCGGACTATGTGCACCCGGCGCGGGCCTTCTACATCTTCGGGCCGGAGGATGGCACGCTGGATCCCGCCCGCTTCGCTGCGGTGAAGGAGGTGATCTACGTACCGACTCAGGGTTGCATGAACCTGGCCGCCTCGGTCAACGTGATCCTCTACGACCGGCTGGCCAAGAAGCTGAGGGCTGAAGGCTGAAGGCTGAAGGCTGAAGGCTGAAGGCTGAAGGCTGAAGGCTGAAGGCTGAAGGCTGAAGGCTGAGCAAGAAGGTGATCCAGACAGCCAGACACAAGGCCGCATCAATCCGGTGATGGTGCCAGCGTGCGCGCCCTCGCCTCCTGCTCCCTGATAAAGTCCCGGTAGTCGTGGTAGAGCCTGTTTTTCCGATAGATCTCCGCCAACCTTCCCTGCCTGATCAGGGTGCGCATGCCGGGATCCCAGAGCCCATGCAGCTGCCTGCCCTTCTCGTTATCGGCGAAGATGGGGTAGGTCGGGATCCAGCGCAGGAAGACCTGAGCCAGCTCGGGCGGGAGGGCGCCCTTGGGGTAGAGGGCGCCATCGGTCAGGTAGTAACGGTAACGCCCCTTGAGCAGCAATTGCAGTGCCGTGGTGTGGTTGTCTATCTCGTACCAGCGCATGGTCACCGGGATGTACTTGTCGAAGGCCCAGCCCCGCAGCCAGAGCACCTCCTGCTCCTTCAGGCTGGCCTCCCCGGTCCATTGCGGCAACCAGCGCTTCTGCATCACCACAGTTACGTAGTCGGCCGAGTCGGGGTAATCCGGCTGATGAACGCCTGCCACCTCCCCCCGATAGACCCCCATCGCCATGTCGCCCCCCTTCTGCGCCACCACCGCCAGCGCCCGCTTGTAGGGCACCAGGTGAGGCTTTACCACATACCCTTCGGGTTCATAGATGGCGCGAACAAGGTCCAGATAGACCCCTTTGCCATCCCTTTGGCAGAAGCCGGGCCAGTCATCACAATAAACGTGCAGGGTGTCGGCCCGAACAGGCAAGACGAGCAGCAAGCAGCACAACAGGAGCGGACGAACCATGTACCAGTGTTTCCTCTAAGATGTTGCCGTCAGCAGGCGCTCACAGCCAGGCGGCACATTCAGGCATACAGATAGCATAGAAAGCCGTCGTGCCCGTTCATATTTTTCCTGATTTTGCGAGCGGGTCGAGGGTTATTGCCCCATCGTTCCGTATCATGAATCATAAGATTCATTAGTGACCTAACTTGAGGGGAGCTTTCTCATGCCAACCATCAAATCCCTGCTCTGTCCCGTCGATTTTTCCGATATGTCCAAGGCCGTGCTCGACTACGCCGTCTTCATGGCCCAGAGCCACCAGGCCGAGCTCAAGCTGGTGCACGTGGTGGACCAGTTGCACGGCTTCGACAGCTACAAGATCCTGCACATGACCGCCATCGAGATCACCCACGAGATGGAGCGTCAGGCCAAGAGCCAGCTCAAGGAGCTGGTCGCCAGCCTGCCCATCCCGGCCAAGTTCGAGGTGCGCTTCGGCCGCGCCGCCGACGAGATCGTCCTCCAGGCGAAGGAAGACAAGGTGGATCTGCTGGTCATGGGCAGCCACGGTCGCTCCGGCCTCAGCCATCTGCTGGTGGGCAGCGTGGCGGAATCCGTGGTGCGTCACGCCCCCTGCCCGGTGCTGGTGGTGCGCAAATAATCCCCCTTCCATCTGACAACCGAAGGCCAGCATTTGCTGGCCTTCTTGCCCTGTATTGCTCGGGGTACCCGCCTCAGCCGTGGGCATAGATGACACTCCCCCCCTTGATGATGTCGATGATGGCCCTCGACTGCTCTCGCGGCAGCGCGGGGCAACCCCAGCTGCGGCCCAGCTTGTCATATTTTTGCAGATGCCTCGGGCTCGTATAGTCAGCACCGTGCACGACGATGGCGCGCTTGCGGGCATTGCTGTTCTTGCCCGGACTCAGTCCGTCGAGGCGCAGGGAGTAGCCGTGCTTGCCCTGATAGGTTTCGGCGGTGCGATAGACCCCGAGGGAACTCTGCCGGGAATTCATCTGGTTGGAGAACTGGCGCGCCGCCAGCTCCCCCGAATTGCGACCGTGGCTGACCCAGGTGTGGTAGAGCAGCTTGTGCCGCTTCACGTCGATGACGAACAGCCGGCGCATGGTCGAGGGCTTGCTGTAATCGATGATGGTGAGGATGGGTTTGCGCTTGTGGCGCACATCTTGATAGCCCAGCAGGGCCTTGCGGAACACCTGTTTATCGAGCTTGCCCGCCAGACCCAGCTGACGGTAGAGATCCTGATCCCAGCTGGCGTGGCCCTGGCTGCTGAAGCAGAGCGCCACCAGCAGCGGCAGCCCCAGCCAGAGGCGAGTCAGCCGCGTAATCCAATGCTGTCGCTTCATCCTTGAAGTCGCTCCCCTTCCTGATCTTGCGCCCTGAATGACGCCATCTCTCGCTGGATAGTTATATGCAAGCCACTGATAGTGCGCAATAAAAAACCACAAAAATGCCGACCAGAGTCGGCATTGACGGCAAGATGTTGATCGCCTTGCTCAGGCACGGATCAGATAGTCCGCCTGGCCGACCCACTTGTAACTGGTCAGCTCGGTCAGCCCCATGGGGCCGCGGGCGTGCAGCATCTGGGTCGAGACCGCGACTTCGGCCCCCAGGCCAAACTGGCCGCCATCGGTGAAGCGGGTGGAGGCGTTGACGTAGACCGCCGCCGAACCGGCACCGTTGACGAAGCGCTCCGCATTGGCCAGATCGTTGGTCAGGATGGCGTCGGAGTGGCCGGCGTTGTGCTCGCGCATGTGGGCCAGCGCCTCGTTCACATCCGCCACCAGCTTGATCCCCAGAGTCAGCCCCAGCCATTCGGTGTCGAAATCTTCCGCTCCCGCCTCGCACAGGTTGTCGGCACTGGCCAGCAGTGGCATGGCGCTGGGTGCGGCCACCAGGGTCACCTGGCGCTCGTTCATCAGGGAGACCAGCTGCGGCAGGAAGCGGGCGGCGATCTTCTCGTGGACCAGCAGGGTATCGAGGGCGTTGCAGGCGGAGGGGCGCTGCACCTTGGCGTTGTCGATGACCGCGAGGGAACGTTCCAGATCGGCGCTCTCGTCCACGAAGATGTGGCTGATGCCAAAGCCGCCGATGATGACGGGGATGGAGCTGTTCTCCTTGCACATCTTGTGCAGCCCGGCGCCGCCGCGGGGGATGATCATGTCCACATAGCGATCGAGGCGCAGCAGCTCGCCCACCAGGGCCCGGTCAGGGTTGTCGATGTACTGCACCGCATCACCAGGCAAGCCCGAGGCCGCCAGCGCGCGCTGGATCACCCGCACCAGCTCCAGGTTGGAGTGGAAGGTCTCGCGCCCACCGCGCAAGATGCTGGCGTTGCCGGTCTTGAGGCAGAGGCTGGCGATGTCGATGGTGACGTTGGGGCGCGCCTCGTAGATGACGCCGATGACCCCGATGGGTACCCGGCGGCGGGAGAGGCGAAGGCCGTTCTCCAGCACCCGGCTGTCGATTTCGGCGCCGACCGGATCGTCAAGGGAGATCACCTTGCGCACATCCGCCACTATGCCGGCGAGGCGGGCGGGGTTGAGCAGCAGGCGATCCAGCATGGCTTCCGACAAGCCGGCATCGCGGCCTGCCGCGATATCCTTCTCGTTGGCAGCCAGGATCTGCGCACTGTGCGCCTCCAGTTCATCGGCGATGGCGGCCAGCGCGCGGTTTTTCTGCGCCGTGCTGATGGTCGCCAGCTGATAGGCGGCCTCGCGGGCCGCCTGCCCCATTTTCTCCAGACTCATAATGTGGTTCCTTTCTGAGTGCCGCCTTACGGCAGCACCATGTCATCTCTATGAATGGCCCATGGTCCCGTGACTTCAGGCTCTGGGCCGGTGCATCACAACAGCACCATATCATCCCGGTGGATGGCAACGGCGCCATAGCCGTAACCCAGCACGGCCTCTATCTGATCCGAGTGTACGCCCCGCAGCTTCTCAAGCTCCAGATGATCGTAACGGCAGATGCCACGGGCCAGCTCACCCCCCTGGGGGCCCAGGATCCGCACCACGTCGCCACGGACGAAGTCTCCCTTGACCGCGACTATGCCCTTGGGCAGCAGGCTGGAGCCCTTCTCCTGCATGGCGGCCACGGCCCCCTGATCCACCTGGACTTCGCCGTGAGGGGGCGGCCCTGCCAGGATCCAGCTCTTGCGCCCTTCCAGCGGCGAGGCCAGTGCCGGGAACAGGGTGCCCACCCGCTCGCCAGCGGCAAGGCGACCGATCACTTCCGGGATCTGGCCGGTGGCGATCACCACGTTGACCCCGGCGCGGCGCGCCACGTCGGCGGCTTGCAGCTTGGTGGCCATGCCGCCGGTGCCCAGACCGCTGACGCTGTCACCGGCGAGGGATCGCAGGGTGTCGTCTATGGTCTGCACCTCTTCGATGAGCTGGGCATCCGGGTTGGTGCGAGGGTCCGCGGTGAAGAGCCCCTTCTGGTCGGTCAGCAGGATCAGCAGATCCGCATCGGCCAGGATGGCGGCGCGGGCGGAGAGGTTGTCGTTGTCCCCTACCTTGATCTCGGCGGTGGCCACGGCGTCGTTCTCGTTGATGACGGGGATGATGCGGTGATCGAGCAGGGTGCGCAGGGTGTCACGGGCATTGAGGTAACGTTCCCTGTCCTCCAGATCGGCGCGGGTCAGCAACATCTGGCCGATGTGCAGACCATAGAGGTTGAACAGGTCCTGCCAAACCCGGATCAACTGGGTCTGACCGACTGCCGCCAGCATCTGCTTGTTGGGCAGGGTCGGCGCCAGCGGAGGGTGTCCCAGATGCTCACGTCCAGCGGCGATGGCGCCAGAGGTCACCAGCACGACACGGTGCCCGTGTCGATGCAGGGCGGCACACTGCCTGACCAGCTCCACCATGTGGGCACGATTGAGATGGGCAGATCCCCCGGTGAGCACGCTGGTGCCCAATTTGACGACTATGGTTCTGTTTTCCATGGGAACAAAAGGTCAGAAAAGTAAGGAATCCCTTTATACCCACGGCCCTGTTGCCCTGCAAGGCAATTAAGCCTCACAGCTGTCATGGCAAAGAGGGGGCCCCGCGGATCGATGACCACAGGGCCCAGGCAGATCAGGCCGCCGTCACGTTCAGCTCGTTGGTGACCTGCTTCGCGGGAGACAAGGTGCACTCCAACAGGGTCAGCTTGCCGCTGATGAGTTTGTAGAAGTGGTTGAGGGTTCGTTCGACCTCGGCCTGGTGCTTCTTGGGCAGCGGCTTGTCGAGCCACACCCCGTCCGCATTGTAGAACCCGACCTGATAGTGATAGCTGAAGCTGTGGTCCTCCTGCTCCAGCACCAGCCACCAGCCCCAGAACTCCCGCTTGTCCGGCGCCGGTTTGGCACTGACACAGACGGAAAGGCAGTCGAAGCGGTAGCGTCCCTCCTCGCACAGATCCTCGCGCAGATAGGGGCCAATGGCCGCGAATTGCCTCAGCAATCGCTTGTAGGTCACTCTTTCTGACATGCTAACCTCCCTGTTGAACAAGCCATACCATCACATGGTGATGTTACATTTTTAGTTCTATATCATGTACATAAGTGTTTCTTTAGCCAATCTACCGTCTCTTTGAGCGCCTCGTCATACACCTCGAGCAGAGGCTGTTTGTCAAACACCACCGCCTTGCCATTGCGGCTGGCGGAGGCCAGGGCCCGGACATCCGGCTCGGGACAAATGAAGTCACGCTTGTGGCCAATGCTCAGGATGGGCACAGAGGTGCGACTCCCCAGCAACCCCTGAGTCTTGAGGGAGAAGACCTGGCACTTGGTACGCAGCAGATCCCACTGGGCGGCATCGGCCCCCAGGCGATTCGCCAGCCCGTCCCGCATCATGCGCGGACAACGGGCAAACATCTCCTGATTGGTAAACACCTGATTGATGCCGGCCCCGATGCAGACCACAGTCCTGAGCTTGAAGGGCTCGATGAACGCGAGGCGTGCTGCCACATTGCCGGCGAGGCGGAATCCCACCATGGCGATGCGCTGATGATCGACCCAGGCCACCTCGGAGAGGTGGTTGAGCACCGCCTGGTGCAGGCGACTGGTGTCCTGCACCAGCGGCCAGTGCTCCGCATAGCCGGTTCCCGGCATATCCAGCGACAGCATGCCGATGCCGTGGGGCTCGAGGCACTTGAAGTAGAAGTTGAGGAAGTCGACCTGGAGGGCGTCGATGCCGCCACTGACGATGACCAGAGGCACAGGCTTGTCGGTGGTGGGCAGGTGCAGATAACCCTGAATGGTCTTGCCCCGGAACGGGACCTGCAGCTCCTTGAGGGGCACCTTGAACAGCCTGCCCGCCTCGCGGTAGGCCATGTTGCAGAGCAACTGGGCCTGGTCCGCCAGCTCGTCATTCTTGAGGTGGGGGTAGCTCGCGATGGAGTAGTAGCGCACCGCCTTGAGCAGATTCTTCAGCGCTCCGGCGCTATCGCCCTGGCTCACCAGCTCGCGCCCGGCATTGAAGTAGCGGCCAGCCAGCTGGCTCCACTCATAGACCCAGTTGCCGGGCACATAGCCCTTGATGGTATCCAGATAGCGCTCATGGCTGCGTTCCCCCTGCCCCATGGCGATGCGGGCCAGGGTCTGCTCCACCTCCACCGGATCCGCCCCCTGCCAGGCCCAGGTCGGCCGGCGCAGCAGGCGATACCAATGGGGCGACAGGGCGCCGTCGATGAAACTCTCGGCCAGGGAGCTGTCCTGCTCTTCGACCGGGCTGGAGTTGGATATTTCGGAGGTTTCCAATACCTTTTTGACCCGGGTGAACAGCTTTTCCGTCAGGTTGGTATCGTCGTTTGGTTCCAAGATGGTGACTCTTCTGTCTCAAACAATGGCCCATCTTAACCACTTTTCACCGCAGGCAGCCACATCATAAACACATAAGGCCCCAAACAGGGGCCTTATGAAACCGTCTTGCCATCGGCGCGAGCAACCCGCCCCCGCAGCAGTCAGGGGCGGTGCGCCAAGGCAGCGGCAATTACTCTTCGTCGCAGATCGGGTTGGCAAACTCCAGCGCCATGTCCCAGGGCTGCTCAATCCAGGTGTCCTGCGGGATGGCGACCTCGAAGTCATCCACCAGCGGCTCACCCATCGGCTTGGCGAAGATGGTGATGAACTTGGCCTTGGGATAGAGGTCACGGATCGCCTTGGCGGTACCACCGGTGTCCACCAGATCGTCCACTACCAGCCAGCCTTCGCCGTCACCGGCGGTGGTGGCGGCCTTGACGACCACCAGCTCACGCTGGCTGTTGTGGTCATAGCTGGAGATGCAGAGGGTTTCGACGTTGCGAATGCCAAGTTCGCGGGCCATCAGGGCGGCAGGCACCAGGCCACCACGGCTGACCGCGATGATCCCTTTCCACTGGCTGACGGGCAGTTGACGACGGGCCAGACGGCGCGCTTCACGTTGCAGGTTATCCCACGACACATAGAACTTTTTTGGCATGCTATCGATCTCAACGAGTTATAAAGGCAATCACTTAAGGCGTAAGAGTCCCGGCAGACACACGGGATCCGGTAAATTCTGGCCACCGTTTCCTGAATTTTGCTTGCACTTTTGCGGCCTCAGGGGTGAACCCTCGGCAGCAAAAAGCAGATGCATTGAAAGCAGGACGGGCATGGCTGGCGGCCATATCGATCGAAACCCAGACCTCAGGCCAGCTGTTGGGCCGGTATGATAGCACCCTTTGCAGATAAAATGACTGGCAAACGTATGCGAAAAACAGGAAAAGTCGGTCATCTCCTGCCTGCCTCGCCTCCCCTCGGGGCTCAGTCCTCATCAACTGGGTGCTCATTCGAAGAGCAAACCTCGAATTTCGGGTAAAAAAATAGCAGGGGGAGGATGGAACCCTCACACACCTGCTGCTTTTCTGCTTTCTCTGTCAGCCTGGCTGACTGCCCGGCTTAACGGCGACCTGCGTAGGGGTTCGGATAGTTGAAACCCTGGGTATAGAGGGACTGGGCAAACCAATAGGTTGAATTGCTGCCTGACATAATGAACTCCTGATTGCTTAACAAGTTACGTACCTTTAATGCGGGTTCAAATCCTTGAACAGACACTCGGTTCCGTGGAGGCGCACTTGCTTTGCTTCGGTTCCCTGGAGGCATTGATTGTCGTCCTGACAAGTGGTTGACCCACGGCGGCTAATTTACCACCCGGCGGCGAAAAGACAATATTTTTGTGATGCACATCACGAATTTCATCTTCTGCTGGTACACACGGGCAAGGCAGTCATGTTCGCCATTCAGGCTCCCTTTATCAGCACAAGCAGACCGCAATTTGCGCAGATCGCTCACATTTTTGTGTGATTGACTGTATTATCGTTACCCTCTTCTGCGGCCCACTGGGCCCTGTCCATTTCCGTGCTGGTAAGGAGTCCCGACGTGGCACAGCTTAGTTCTCTGTCTCCCAAATTGATTTGGCAATTCTTCGAGCAGATCTGCTCCATTCCCCACCCCTCCAAGCACGAGGCCAAGTTGAGCGCCTGGATAGTGCAGTGGGCCCAGGGAGAAGGCCTGGCGGTCAAGCAAGACGCCGTGGGCAACATCATCATCAAGAAGCCGGCCACCCCGGGCATGGAAAACCGCAAGGCTGTGGTGCTGCAGGCCCACATCGACATGGTGCCCCAGGCCAATGCCGACACCCAGCACGACTTCACCAAAGACCCTATCGATGCCTATATCGACGGTGAATGGGTCACCGCCCGTGGCACCACCCTGGGCGCCGACAACGGCATGGGCATGGCAGGCTGCCTGGCCGTGCTGGCGGACAAGACCATCAAGCACGGCCCGCTGGAAGTGCTGCTGACCACGGATGAAGAGACAGGTATGACAGGCGCCTTCGGCCTGGAAGCGGGCTGGCTGGAGGGCGAGATCCTGCTCAACACCGACTCCGAAGAGGATGGCGAGGTCTACATGGGCTGCGCCGGCGGCGTGGATGCCAATATCCGCTTCCCGCTGGAGCAAGTCGCCGCAACTGAAGGCGAAGGCTTCGAGCTGCAGGTGAAGGGGCTGCGGGGCGGTCACTCCGGGGTCGACATTCACCGCGGTCGTGGCAACGCCAACAAGCTGCTGGTGCGCCTGCTCAAGGCCGCCGAGCCGCTGGGGGTGCGTCTGGCCGAGATAAGCGGCGGTACCCTGCGCAACGCCATCCCCCGCGAAGCCCGCGCCACCCTGCTGGTGCCCACCGCCAGCGTCAGTGAGTTCAAGGCCCTGGTTGACCGCTACGCCGGCATCTACCAGAGCGAGCTGGCCGCCACCGAGGCGAACCTCACCGTGCTGCTAAACGGCCGGGACACGCCCGCCAAGCTGATGAGCGAATCCCTCCAGACCCGCCTGCTGGACGCCCTGGTGGCCTGCCCCAACGGGGTGATGCGCATGAGCGACGCCATCCCGGGCGTCACCGAGACCTCCACCAACCTCGGCGTCATCAAGACCCTGGAGGGCGAGGTGTATGTGCAGTGCCTGATCCGCTCCCTGATCGACTCCGGTCGCGAGAGCGTCGAGCAGATGACCCGTTCCCTGTTCAGCCTGGCAGGCGCCAGCTGTGAGTTCACCGGCGCCTACCCGGGCTGGGCACCGAACGTGGACTCCCCCGTCATGGCCCTGGTGCGCAGCAGCTACCAGACCCTGTTCGGCGAGATGCCGAACGTCATGGTGATCCACGCCGGCCTCGAGTGCGGTCTGTTCAAGAGCGCCTACCCGGATTGGGACATGGTCTCCTTCGGCCCGACCATCCGCGGCGCCCACGCGCCGGGCGAGAAGGTACACATCCCGGCGGTCGAGCGCTTCTGGCAACTGCTGGTCCACGTGCTGGAGCAGATCCCGGCCAAGTAAGCACCGCCTCCCCTGCCGCTTCATGCCCCGCCCAGTGCGGGGCATGTCATTGGGGCTGCGCCCCTGCTTTCCCTGCATTGCCTCCCTTCATTGCCCTGCTGATCCCCCTTGAAATCGTATCCATAAGCAACCCTGGATTTGAAAACCTTTTCCATGATTTATGTAAATTTACAACACAATAAGTTGATCGAGATCACAAAAGCCTCTAGCATCAAAGTGTGACCAAGGTCACATGAAGCAATAAGCAACAGAACAAAGAGGTAAGACTATGTTTGAGAACCTGGCAGTGCTGTTCCACCTGAAGGGTGCATCCAGCAAGAAAGGCACACAAGAGAAAGACACTTATGCGCCTTCGACTCGCAACTACTACTTCCGCTATGGCGCCTGATGTCGCCGGCTCGGATGTCGAAGCAACAAAAGTAGTAAAATTACAAAATAACGCAATCCACACAACAGCCACCCCCTCGGGGCGCTGTCCTGCCCGGGCCAGATGTTCCACGGCCAAACCTGAACTCCAACCATGAAGATGGGGCCCACAGGCCCCATTTTTTATTGATCATCCTCGACACCGCCTTGCTGTGATACCGGCCGTGGCGAAGCGGACGCCGGCATCAGACCGCCTTTCCCAACGGCACCGCCTCCACGGCAGGCAAGGGGAAGTGGCAGGCAACCTGATGGGCCTCTGTGCCACACGGCTCGAGACTCGGCGAGGTACTGCGGCACAGATCCGTGGCATAGGGGCAACGTTGATGGAAATGACAACCGCTCGGGGGAGAGATGGGTGAGGGCACATCCCCGGTCAGAAGGATGCGCTGGTTGCGCCGGCGAGGATCCGGCACCGGGATCGCCGAGATAAGCGCCTGGGTGTAGGGATGGCGCGGGCTCAGATAAAGTTGCTGGGCCTCTGCCAACTCGACGATGCGCCCGAGGTACATCACCGCTATCCGGTCCGAGATGTGCTTGACCACCGACAGATCGTGGGCGATGAAGATGATGGCCAGATTCATCTCCCGCTGCAGGGTGAGCAGCAAGTTCACTATCTGGGACTGTACCGAGACATCCAGCGCCGATACCGCCTCGTCACACACCAGCAGCCTGGGTTTGAGGGCGATGGCACGGGCAATGCCGATGCGCTGGCGCTGACCGCCTGAAAACTCGTGAGGATAGCGATCTACCGCACTCTTCGGCAGGCCCACCTTGTCCAGCAGCTCCAGCACCCAGCCCCGTCGCTGCTCCGTGTTGCCTTTACCGTGGATGATGAAGGGCTCTTCCAGGATCTGACCCACGGTGTGACGACCATTGAGAGACTCTGCAGGATCCTGAAACACGATCTGCATCTCCTGGCGCAGGGATCGCATCTCCCCGGGTGACAACCGGGTGATGTCGCGTCCCTCGAAACTTATCTGCCCCGCCGTGGGCTCAAACAGCTTGAGCAGGGAACGGCCCAGGGTGGACTTGCCACAGCCGGACTCCCCTACCAGCCCCAGCGTCTCCCCCTGCTTGAGGTCAAAGCTGATGCCATCCACCGCATAGACGGTGTAGGGTTTGCGCAAGAAACCGCCACCCATCTTGAAATGCTGCTTCAAGTCCCTTACCGACAACAAGACGCTCATCGCCGCCACTCCCGTCCATCCTGGTGAAGAGCCGACATAGCCCCTTCCCTGTTGCTGAAGTGCTGTTTCAACTCCCGCACCGACAACAAGACGCTCATATGCTCAACTCCTTCCAGTGGTGGCAGGCCACTGCGTGGCGATCGCTCAGCTGTTCTGTCGCCGGTATGGTGCTCACGCAGATCTCGGTGGCGTGGGGGCAACGGTTGGAGAAGCGGCAGCCCGCTGGCATCTCGTGCAGGGCGGGCACCTGGCCCTTGATGGTCTTGAGCAGGCTCTTGGGCACATCTTCGAGGCGCGGGATCGAGGCCATCAGACCATGAGTATAGGGATGGCGCGGGTGGTCAAACAGCTCGAAGATGTCGGCCCGCTCCACGGCGCGGCCCGCATACATCACCACCACCTCGTCGCACAGCTCGGCCACCACCCCGAGATCATGGGTGATGAAGATGATGGCCATGCCGGTCTGGGCCTGCAGCGCCTTCATCAGATCCAGGATCTGGGCCTGGATGGTGACATCCAGCGCCGTGGTCGGCTCGTCGCAGATGAGCAAATCCGGCTCGCAGGCGAGCGCCATGGCGATCATCACCCGCTGGCGCATGCCGCCGGAGAGGTTGTGGGGATAGACGGCAAAACGCTGGGCCGGCTCCGGGATCCCCACCTTCTGCAGCATGGCGATGGCGGCCTCCTTGCGCTGGGCCTTGCTGAAATCGGGCCTGTGCAGGCTGAACACCTCCATCAGCTGATCCCCCACGGTCTGCACCGGGTTGAGCGCCGTCATCGGCTCCTGGAAGATCATCGAGATGCGGTTGCCGCGCACCTTGTACATCTGATCCGGTGCCAGAGTGAGCAGCTCCTCCCCCTGAAAGCGGATGGAACCCGCCACCACCTGACCGTGGGGCCTCGGCAACAGCCCCATGATGGCCAGCGAGGTGACGCTCTTGCCGCAGCCGGACTCGCCGACTATCCCCAGGGTCTGGCCCGGGGCTACCTTGAAGCTGACCCCGTCGAGCACCTTTATCTTGCCGTCATCGACCGCGAACTCCACCTCGAGATCGCTGACCTCCAGGATGGGGGCCATGCCCTGGCCGCCATCAGCGGTGAACTTCCCCCCATTCTCTCGAACGTCGAGGATGGGAGCCTGTGTCTCTGCCATCGCCTCCCCCTTCTCAATGATGCGCATAGGTCTTGTCGATCAGGGTGATGGGCGCAAGCGCTTCACCCGCGTCCTTGGCCTTACGGGTCTCTTCCTGCACCTTGGGATCGAGCCAGAGCAGGCCGCCACTGCTGTGGGGGTAGCCATCCATGGGCCAATAGAGCAGATCCGGTGTGTTACGGGTGGCGGGCACCTCCGGCAGCATCACATGACGCCAGCTGCTGGCCCGCACGTAGTTGAGCTGCACCCCGGGCACGAAGATGGCGAGATCATAGATGCGCTGCTGGACCTGACGGGAGATCTCGGCACGCTTGGTCATGTCGAACTCGACGTTGTAGGCGTCGATCAGGGCATCCAGCTCCTTGTCGGCCACATTGAACAGATTGTTGGTCTGCGGCTTGTTGGCGTTGGCCGAGTGGAACGACTCCCAATATTGCGGGTAGAGACCACCGCCACCCCAGCCGAGCCAGGCAGCCTCGTGCTTCTTCTCCAGCATCACCTTGAAGCCGGTGGCGCCATCCACCAGGTTGAGCTCCAGATCCAGGCCCGCCTTCTTGGCCTCTTCCTTGAGTACGGTCAGCCGCTTGGAGTGCTCCTGGCTGGTGTAGGTGAGGGCAAGGGTCAACCGCTCCCCCTTGTCGTTTTGCAAGATGCCGTCCGGCCCCGGCTTGTTGTAGCCGCCCTTGGCGAAGTACTCCCGCGCCTTGGTGATGTCATAGGCCCGCTCCGGCAGCTTGATGTCGGTGAATTCGCCAAAGCCCGAACCAAAGGTGGTGGCCCTGTCGTAGTCGCCGTGAAGCACGGTCGCTATCATCTTGTCCAGGTTCATGGCGTGCTGGATGCCGAGGCGCACATTCACGTCCGCCAGCTTGTGATTGGCCACATTGAGGTGCACCCCCTGCCCCCCCTGCTTGGTGTCGGTCATCGCCATCACCTTCTGCACGTACCCCTTCTTGTATTCCGGGGTGACCGCTTTTTCATGCCACCAGTTGGGCAGGATCATCTCGAAAGTGTCCAGCTCCCCTTTCAGGAAGTGGCGAAACGCGATGTTGTGGTCGCGGATCACCTGCACCTTGATGCGGTCGATATTGAATCTGTGCTGGTTGTAACGATCGTTCTGGGCCCACCAGTTCTGCTGCTTGCTGAAGGTGATGGACTTGCCCTTCTTCACCTCGCTCATCACATAGGGGCCCGTGGTCGGGACTATAGCCCAGTTGTACTGCTTCACCCAGTTCGGTCCCATCTTGTAGTAGTGCTTCGGCTGGGGCCACAGCTCCGTGGTGTTGAGCAGGTCCAGCCTGGCCTTGCGACTGCCTGCCTTCACCAGGATGGTGTGATCGTCAACCTTCTCCACCGCCACCACCTCTGTGGTGTAGTAGTTGTTGAACCAGGGGCCCTTGATGTCCTTGGAGCGCATCATCTCGTAGCCGAAGGTGTAGTCGTCGGCGGTGACCGGCTTGCCGTCAGACCATTTGGCACGGGGGTCCAGCTTGAAGTAGACGGTCTGGCTGTCCGGCGCGATAGCCCAGGCGCTCGCCAGCGAGGGGATCGGGTTGCCGGTGTTGGGATGGAAACTGATGAGCCTCAGCTGGTTGTCCTGGATGAAGGAGCGGAACGAACCGTTGGAATCGGGCCCCACGGTGCGAAACGTCAGCGGAAAGCTGTCGATGAAGAGGTTGAGAGTGCCACCGGGCAGCGCCTTGGGGGAGGCGAAGGTGGGGTCGGTGTCGTTGGTCTCCCACTTGAGATCCGCAGGCAGGCTGGCGGCCCACACCCAGGATCCGTTCACCAGCAGAAAAAGCGCACCTATCCATTTGATTTTATTTTTCATGTTTGACTTCCAGGTCTAGCCCCTGCACCGGGGGCGTCTCAATTAAGGGTTGGATACCCAGGGCAATGAGGCGTGCCCAGGGTCACTGATAACGGGTAAATTTGCGCGGATCGAACGCCTCGCGGATCGCCTCGCCGATGAAGGAGACCATGATCAGCACCAGGCTCACCGCCACCACCACGGAGCTCACGATCCAGATGGCATCCAGGTTGTTGATCCCCTGGGAGAGCAATTCCCCCCAGCTCGGGGTTGGCGGCGCCAGACCGAAGCCCAGATAGTCCAGCGCCGTCAGGGTGGAGATATTGCCCACCACGGCGAACGGCGCCAGGGTGACGATCATCATCAGGGTGTTGGGCAGGATATGGTTGAAGATGATGCGCCGGGTGGTCGCCCCTTGCGCCCGCGCCGCCATCACATAGTCCCGCGCCCGCTCCTTGTAGGTGAGGGTGCGCATGTACCAGGTGATCCCCATCCAGCCGAACAGCACGTTGATGCCCACGAACAGGCCGAAGTTCGGCTTGGCCAGCGACACCAGGATCATGATGACGTAGAGAAACGGCACCTGAGACCAGATCTCGATAAAACGCTGCAACACAAGGTCAAACCGGCCGCCGAGAAAGCCCATCATGCAACCGATGCTGACCCCGATGACATAGCTCGCCACCAGGGTGATGAAGGCAAAGCCGATGGCGATGCGAAAGCCGTAGACCAGGCGCGCCAGCACGTCGCGACCGCTGGTGTCGGTGCCGAGGAAGTGGCGCTCCGCCAGGTTGGGGGCGTAGGGCGGGTAGGCCTCCTCCTTGAAGTCCTGCTCATAGGGGTTCCAGGGCACCAGGGGCAGCAGCACCCAGTCCCCCTTGGCCTCTTGCGCAAGCTTGGCTTGCAACTGGCGGTAGTTGGTCTCGTACTCGTAATCGAGCCCGAAGTGCTGGCCCGGGATCACGTCGCCATAGGTGGGAAAGTAGATCTCTCCCTGATAGCTCACCGCCAGGGCCCGGCTGTTGACCAGGAGTTCCGCCAGCAGGGAGATGACCACCAGGACCGAAAAGATGACAAAGGAGTAGTAGCCGCGCTTGATCGACTTGAAGCGCTTGAGTTTTTTCAGGGTTACCGGATTCAGGTTCATGCTCAGTCTCCAAACCGCACGCGGGGATCGACCAGGGCAACGCAGATGTCGGAGACGATATTGCCCACCAGCATCAGCATGGAGGTGATGGCCAGGATGCCCATGACGGTGGGGTAATCCCGCTCGACGATGGCCTCATAGCCGAGCAGGCCGATGCCGTCGATGTTGAAGATGGTCTCGATGAGGAAGGAGCCCCCGAAGAAGACGGTGAGCACCGATCCCAGGTGGCTCGCGATGGGGATCAGGCTGTTGCGCATGGCGTGGTCGGTGACCGCCTTGCGAAACGGCAGCCCCTTGGCCACGGCGGTACGCACGTAATCCGCCGACAGGTTCTCCATCAGGCTGTTCTTCATGGTCATGGTGAGGATGGCGAAATCCCCGATGGCATAGGCGATGAGTGGCAGCAGGGCGTGAGCGAAGACGGTACGGATCTGATCCCAACTGCTCTCCATCGAGTCGAAGTCGTCCCCCGGGAAGCCCCCCATGGGCAGCCACTCCAGATGAAACGCGAAGACGGTAATGAGGAAGATCCCCACCACGTAGGCGGGCAGCGCATAGGCCATGTAGATGAGCATGGAGCTCAAGGAATCGAAGCGGCTGTTGTGCCTGAGGGCCTTGGCCACCCCGAGCGGGATGGAGACGGCATAACTCAGCAGGAAAGTCGCCAGCCCGAAGAAGGCGGTCACCGGTAGCCTGTCCTTGATGAGATCCCACACCGGCTCGTAGTAACGGGTCGACTCCCCGAGATCCAGCACCGCCAGCTTCTGCAGCCACTCCCAGTAGGCGATCAGCATGGGCTTGTCGAGGCCGTAAAAGGCCTTGAGCTCCTCGATCTGCTCATCGGAGAGCGCCTGCGCCCCCTTGCTGCCACTGGAGCGGCCGGTCTCGTTCTGTGATACCTGCGCCTGCAACAACATGCGCTCGACCGGGCCGCCCGGCACGAAGCGGGTGATGGTGAAGACGAGCAGGGTGATACCGAGAAACGTCGGGATGATCAAAAGCATCCGACGTAGGAAATACGACAGCATGGTGGAACCTCGTCCTTGTTGTTCTTTTATGGTCAGTCACATCCGGTGACCGACCTGTCCTTCCTGGCATTACTCACTGAATTGACTGGTATTGGCAGTCAATCCCGCTCGGTCACTGTAAAAGCTCTGCAACAAAAATCAAGTAGAACTAACCCGGTCAACGGTCAGTGACGTCAACAGCATAACTCACTGATGTTTTTTTCCAAAAAATCCAACTTCCATATAAAAAACTGCTACGCATTCTCATTTAACTTGTTTTTAATTATTGAAAAATTAATTGAACACCCACATCAAAAACACAAAAAACCAATAAAAACAAAAAGATAAAATCAATCACACCCTGTTTTCATTTTATCCATAAAAGAAGAGGGAAATATCCCAAGAACGAAACCTGAACAGAAACTGCCTCACACCCAAATACAGATTTAAATACTGAGAAAATGTCATTACGCGATATGAAGAACATTGCGACAGGCGACTTATCGATAAGTTCAAAAATAATCAATAAAATGGCAAAAGACAAAATTAACAACATCTTTACATTATTGTTCGCATTTCTTGCGGAATAAAACGCCAAAAAATATGCCGAAATCCTACATAGTATTCTAATCCCCTATCTCTTCCCCATCCTGGCCGCTCCATTTGACGTCAATCATCAAACCTTGATAAGCCTTACGCACCGCTCCAACGAGGGCGGTAAAGGAAGCAAACAATAAACAATCAGGAAGGATACTAGCGATGCTTAGGAAAAGCAGACTCTCTGCTGCCGTAGCGTTTGCCTTGGCGAGCGCGGCAGTTGTGGCCACCCCTGTCCTGGCCGAAGAGGGCCAGAACGTCGAAAAACTGCAGAAAATCAAGGTCACCGGCTCGCGGATCTCCCGAGTCGATGTGGAAGGCTCCACCCCGGTCGTCTCCGTGACCAAGGCAAAAATCGAGCAATCCGGTCAACAGACCGTCGCCGATTACCTCAAACAGGCCTCCTACAACTCCTTTGGTGGCGTCTCCCCGGCTTCCGGCAGCTCCTTCCAGTCCCAATCCACCGTCGGCCTGCGCGGCCTGGGTTCAGAGCGCACCCTGGTCTTGCTGAACGGCAAGCGGGTCGCGGGTTCCCCCACCATGGGTGGCACCTCCATCAACCTGAACACCATCCCCATGGCCGCCGTTGAGCGGGTCGAAGTCAACCTGGACGGCGGCTCGGCCATCTATGGTTCCGACGCCATCGGCGGTGTCATCAACGTGGTGCTCAAAGAGGGCTACGAAGGCCTGACCTTCCAGGGTCGCCTCGGTTCCCCGACCGAAGAGGGCGGTGACGAGAAGAGCGGCTCCGTCGTGGCAGGCGTCAACGGCGAGAAGGGTTCGCTGATGGCGGTCTACGAGCACGACAAGAAGGACGTCATCTACAGCCGTGATCGTGATTATCTTGCCAAGCAGGGCAACGATGCTCCCAGTCCCTATGGCCGCAACGTGGAAGGGATCACCGGCCTGGACGGCAACGGCGACCCCATCTGGAAATACGGCCCCCTGGCCGGCGCCACCAATGCAGACGGCTCATGCAAGGAGCCCTTCGTCGGGTTCGAGGGCGGCTGTAACTTCAACTACGGCCAGGTCGCGGCCACCACGGCCTCCCGCAGCCGTGACACCCTGTATGTGAACGGTCGCTACCACATCAACGACACCGTGGACTTCGTGCCGCAAATCATCGGCTCCCGGGTCGAGAGCTTCGGTCGCTTCGCCCCCGCCGCCGGCGCCTTCGCCATAGACCCGGCCAACCCGAAAAACGCGCAATTCTTCGCTGACAACGGCCTGGATGCCGCCGCCACCCAGGGTCTGGGTGAAGCCGCTTACGCCTACTACCGCTTCAGCAACGTCGGCCCCCGTGACAACTACGTCACCGACATGACCGGCAGCCTGAACCTCGGCTTCGAGGGCACCGTCACCACCGAAAGCGTCGGTGACATGCAGTGGAACGCCGGTTACATGTATTCCAAGACCGACAACAAGGAGAACGGCACCGGTTACGTGCTCAAATCCGCCGCCCAACAGGCCATCGCCGACGGCAAGTTCGTCGGTGGCGAATTCGATCCCAAGAGCACGGCCGCCATGGCCGCCGACACCAGCCGCCGCTCCACCATGGACTTCTACCAGTGGTACGCCGGTGTCCAGTGGGACATGGGTGAGCTGCCGGCCGGTCCGGTCAGCTGGTACGCCGGTGCCGAGTACAACGACTGGGTCTATACCGACAAGTACGATGCCCAGTCCGAGGCTGGCAACATCATCGGCTCCGCCGGCAACTCCTCCGGCGGGGTGCGCGACGTCACCGCCGCCTACGTCGAGTCACTGGTGCCCATCACCGAGCAGGTCGAGCTGAACCTGGCCGGTCGCTTCGATGATTACAGCGACTTCGGCAGCGCCTTCTCCCCCAAGGCGAGCCTGCGTTACCAGCCGCTCGACAACCTGATGCTGCGTACCTCCTGGTCCCGCTCGTTCCGCGCCCCCAGCCTGAGCGATCTCTATGCGGCTGACTCCTTCTCGGCCGACTGGGCCAAGGACTATGTCTACTGCGAGGCCAACGGCATCTCGGCAGCAGACTGCCCGAACCGCCAGTACGACACCACCCGCACCGCCAACGAGGATCTGAAGGAAGAGACCGCGGACACCTGGAACTTCGGGGTGGCCTACAGCCCGGTGGATGACCTGAACCTCTCCCTGGACTACTACACCATCAAGATCAAGGACGTGATCCAGCTGAACTCCCTGCAGTCCGTCATCTATGACGAGCTGAACAACGGCGGCTCCAGCAACATCACCCGCAACAGCCAGGGCAAGATCAGCGGTGCCATCGCACCTATGGTCAACCTGGGTACCCTGAACACCAGCGGCCTGGATCTCAAGCTGGATTACCGCTACGACCTGAACTCCGCCACCATCCGCTATGACCTGGGCGGCACCTACATCCTGGAGTACAAGGAAGGCCTGTACGCCGGTGGCCCCGTCATCGACAAGATCGGCCAGAACGGTCTGCCACAGATGCGCTTCAGCTCCGGCGTGGGTGTCAACGTGCCCCAATGGTGGAACATGGATACCTATCTGAGCGCGAACTACATCGACTCCCAGAGCCAGGACTACATCGCCGACACCGGTGAGGAAGTGGGCCACATCGCGTCCCAGACCACCTGGAACCTGAACGTCGGGGTGGATGCGCCCTGGAACGGCAAGATCCAGGTCGGGGTGAAGAACATGTTCAACGCGGGCCCGTCCCTCGAGAGCGATGGCTTCACCTATGACGACGAGCTCTACAGCATCGACGGTCGCATCTACTACCTCGACTACGCCCAGAAGTTCTAATCCACCAAGTAAGTGACAAGCCGGCCCACTCGGGCCGGCTTTGCCCAAGGTTCCAAGGAAGTCACGGAGATAGGGTAATCCTATGAAAACAAGGACTATTACAATGAAGAAAGCGCTCCTCGGCAGCCTGGTTTCGGCTGCCCTGCTGACCAGCTTCAATCTGAGTGCCGCCTCTGCCGGTCAGGCAGTGGACGCTCAAGCCGCCACCGACAATGCCTCCAAAGTATCCCAGCAGAAGATCGACAGCTACGCCGAGTCTGCCGAGTCTGCCCTGGCGCAGTACAAGGCCGCCCTGCGTCAGGTCGACAGCCTGCGCACCTACAACGAGCAAGTGGGCAAGATGGTCGACTCCCAGGCCACCGAGCTGGCCTCGATGCAGCGCCAGATCGCCCAGATCGATCAGACCAGCACCGAAGTGGTGCCCTTGATGCTCAAGATGATCGACTCCCTCGATCAGTTCGTCTCCCTGGATCTGCCGTTCCAGAAGGTCGAGCGGGAGGACCGCGTGGCGGCCCTGACCGACCTCATGAACCGGGCCGACGTCACCATCTCCGAGAAGTACCGCAAGATCCTCGAGGCCTACCAGATCGAGGAGGGCTTCAGCCGCACCATCGAGTCCTACAAGGCGAGCCTGGACAAGGACGGCGGCGAGAAGACCTACGAGTTCCTGCGCGTCGGTCGCATTGCCCTGCTCTATCAGTCCCCGGACGGCAACGAGACAGGCATGTGGAACAAGCAGACCCGCCAGTGGGAAGAGCTGCCCCAGGAGTATCGCAGTGCAGTGGAACAGGGCCTTCGCATCGCCAAGAAGCAGGCGCCTCCCGCCCTCATCAAGCTGCCGGTTCAAACTGCGGAGAAAGCATCATGAAAGGAATCAAACTTGCCATTGCCTCCCTGATCGCGGGAGCCACCCTGATCACCCTGCCGGTGACCGCCGCCGAGAAGCCAGTGGATCTCAACGCCCTGCTGAGCCAGGTCAAGGCCGCCAGCACCAGCGAATCCCAGCTCAACAAGGAGCGGGAGGCCCGCTTCCTGGCTGACAAGAACGAACAAGGGGCCCTGCTGGCCAAGGCCAAGGCGGAACTCGCCGCCGAAATAGCCAAGGGTGAAACACTCAAGGCCACCTTCGATGCCAACGACAAGCAGCTCACCGAGCTGACCGAGACCCTGCGCCAGCGTGCCGGCAACATGGGTGAGATGTTTGGCGTGTTGCGCCAGTTCGCCGGCGAGTTCAAGGGGATCTTCAACGCCTCCGCCCGCCGGGTCGAGCATCCGGAGCAGACAGCCCTGCTGACCCGCCTGGCGGAGAGCAAGGAACTCCCCTCCAGCGACGACCTGACCGCCTTCTGGACCACCACCCTCAGCCGCATGGTCGATGGTGGCAAGGTGAGCCAGATCCCGGCCACCGTGGTCTACGGAGAAGGCAACCAGGCCGAGAAGACGGTGACCCAGATCGGCGAGTTCAACACCGTTTCCGAGGGCAAGTACCTCACCTTCGTGCCGGAGACCGGCAAGTTCGAGCAGCTCTCCCGCCAGCCCGAGAATGCCGTGTTGGAGCCCGTCGCCAAGTTTGAACAGGGCAACGGCGCCGTCGAGCCCATCTTCATCGACCCGTCCCGCGGGGTGATCCTCTCCCTGCTGGTGCAGTCGCCAACTCTGAAGGAGCGTATCGATCAGGGTGGTTCCGTGGGTTACGTGATCCTGGCACTGGGGGTCATCGGTACCCTGCTGGCCATCTTCTGCGGCCTGCGTCTGTCGATGATCGGCACCTCCATGCGCAAGCAGCTGAAATCAGATCAGGTTATCAAGGGCAACCCCATCGGCGAGATGCTGGGGGCTTATCAGTCCCACCGCGGTGACAACATCGAGGATCTGGAATCCAAGCTCGACGAGATCATCTTGCGCAACGTACCCAAGTTCGAGAAGGGCATCAGCCTCATCAAGCTGATCGCCTCGGTCGCACCGCTGCTGGGTCTGCTGGGGACAGTGGTCGGGATGATCGCCACCTTCCAGGCCATCACCCTGTTCGGTACCGGGGATCCCAAGCTGATGGCGGGCGGCATCTCCGAGGCCCTGGTCACCACCATGCAAGGCCTGGTGGTCGCCGTGCCTATGCTGTTCCTCTACACCATAGTGCAGACACAGAGCCGTCGTCTCATCCAGGTCCTGGAAGAGCAGAGCGCCGGTTTCGTCGCCCGTTATCAGGAACGTCTGCACGCCGCCAAAGCCGCAGCCTAAGGAGTCACCCATGTGGTTCTGGTTGATTGAAGAAGTCGAGTCGGTCCGCCGGTTTCTGGGATTGGGGGGCGACGTGCTGGTCGCCCTGTTCTTCCTGACCCTGATGATGTGGGCCCTGCTGCTGGAGCGCTGGTTCTACTTCATGGCGGTCTATCCCAAACAGGTGAAGCAGACCAAGGCGACCTGGATGGCCCGCAGCGATCACCTCTCCTGGTCTGCCAAGCAGATCCGGCGCGAGCTGGTCTCCCGGGTCGCCATGGCGGTGGACAAGGGGATGCCGGTCATCAAGGTGCTGATCGCCCTCTGTCCGCTGATGGGGCTGCTCGGCACCGTAGTGGGCATGGTGCAGGTGTTTGACACCCTGGCCATCACCGGCACGGGTTCCCCCAGGGCGATGGCCTCGGGGATCTCCAAGGCGACGGTACCGACCATGGCGGGCATGATTGCCGCCCTTTCCGGCCTGTTTTTTGTCAACCAGCTCGATCACAAGGCCAAGTTGGCGGTGCAGAAGCTGGAAGACAACCTGAAACACGGCTGATGCAGGATGCACTCCCCCGGCCGGGTACTGCCCGCCGGGGCACAGAACAAGCAAGGAGTTTTTGCCATGAGAAAACGTCACAGCGACAGCGGTGCCGATGAGGCGGCCATCGATCTGACCCCCATGCTGGACATAGTGTTCATCATGCTGATCTTCTTCATCGTCACCACCTCGTTCGTCAAGGAGTCCGGCGTGGAGATCAACCGCCCGAGCGCCAGCACGGCCGAGACGGTGAAGAAGGGGAACATCATGGTCGCGGTCCGCGAAAACGGCCAGGTCTGGGTCGACAAACGGGTCGTCGAAGTGGGCGCCGTGCGTGCCAACATCGAGCGGCTGCGAGCGGAGAATCCGGAGAGCGCCGTGGTGATCCAGGCCGACACCGAGTCCCGTTCCGGTCTGGTGGTCCAGGTCATGGATCAGATCCGCATGGCCGGTGTCCAGAACATCTCCATCGCGGCGAGCAAGAGCAGCTGATGCCGGAGCGAGCACCATGAGATACCTGATAGCGATAGCGGTCTCCTGTGTGGTGGTGTTCTTCCTGTTTCTGGGAATGAACAAGCTCATCACACCGGATCACCGGGAGCTGACGGAGAGAGAAGACGTCACCATGACCGACTTCATTCGCCTCAAGCCCCAGGAGACCCTGCAAGAGAAACAACGGGAACTGCCCAAGCCGCCCCCCCCGAACCGCCCGCCTCCCCCACCCGAGATGGAAGTGGCGAGCACCGACAGGCCGAAGATGGAGAGCGCCCCCATGGACATGCCCAAGCTCGACATCCCGGTCAACATCGGCGGTGGCAACGCCCTCGGCGCCTACAGCACCGGCGGCGGTGGTGGCGGCATGGGGGGCAACAACGGCGCCATTCCCATGGCGACCTTCGAGCCCATGATGCCCCGCAAGGCGGCGCTGGCTGGCCTCGCCACAGGCAAGGTACTGGTGGAGTTCACCGTGACCGAACGCGGCACCGTCAGCAACATCCGCATCGTCAAGGAAGAGCCACGCAGCTATGACCTCGGCAAGGAGGCACGCAAGACGATTGCCAAGTGGACCTTCAAGCCGGCCATGGTGGACGGCAAGCCCCAGGCAAGCCGCATGCAGCAAGAGATCGAGTTCGCGGTCAACTAAGGAAGGTGGCGATGAAAAAGTTACATACCCTGATCCTCGCCCCGGTGGCCATGGCGGTACTGCTCAGTACCGCCGGCTGGGCCGCCGAGCAACCCGCCCTGTCTGACCGCGCCTACCGCGCGGTCAACAAGGCCCAGGCGTTGATCACCGAGAAGAAATACGGCGAGGCGAATGCCAAGCTGCAGGAGGCGCTGTCCGGCGCAGGCGAGCGGGTCTACGACAAGGGGGTCATCCTGCAGACCCTGGGCTTCGTGGCGGCCCAGCAGGAGAAATATGGCCAGGCGACCAAATACTTCGCCGATGCCATCGCCACCGGC
Source organism: Aeromonas sp. QDB31 (assembly GCF_027707605.1). NCBI lineage: Bacteria > Pseudomonadati > Pseudomonadota > Gammaproteobacteria > Aeromonadales > Aeromonadaceae > Aeromonas > Aeromonas sp. QDB31. The sequence continues at coordinate 42,703 of NZ_JAPCIX010000011.1, forward strand.
GGCCTGCCGCAGCCGGTGGCCCAGCAGGTGCGCTACAACCTGGCCCAGCTCTATATGGCGGAGGGGAACTTCAAGGGCTCCATCAGCACCATGAACCAGTGGTTTGCGAGCCTGGGCAAGGACGAGAAACCGACCCCGCACGCCTACATCACCCTGGCCAACGCCCACGTGCAGCTCAAGCAGTATCGGGAGGCCATTCCGGCGGTGGATCAGGCCATCAAGCTCTCGGCAGGCAAGGCGCCGGAGTCCTGGTATCTGCTGAAAATGGCGGCCCACTACGAGCTGAAACAGTACAAGCCGGCCACCGAGGTGCTGACCGCCCTGGTGGACAAGTACCCGGAGAAGAAGAAGTACTGGACCCAGCTCTCGGCCATGCACATGCAGGCGGGCAACGATGCCAAGGCCCTGGCGGCGCTGGAAGGTGCCTACAACCTCGGCATGCTGACCGAGTCGACCGAGTTGCTGCGGCTCGCCAACTACCTGGCCTTCGCCGGCATACCCCACCGCGCCGCCCGCGTGATGGAAAAGGCGATGAAGGAAGGGACCATCGAGAGCAATGCGGCCAACTACAAGACGCTCGCCAACTACTGGCACCAGGCCAAGGAGCTGGACCCGGCCATCGATACCCTGGCCAAGTCCTACAAGCTGGCCCCCAGTGCCGATCTGCAACTGAAGATGGCGCGCATGATGATCCAGAGCAAGCGCTACCAGGATCTGGTGGCCTTCGCCGCCAAGCCTGCCGCCAATGCCAGCGGCGAACAGCGCGCCGATCTCAAGTTCCTGACCGGGGTCGCCTACTTCGAGCAGCAGAAACCCAAGGAGGCGCTCAGCGCCTTCACCCAGGCCGCCCAGAATGGCAACGTCAGTGGCCGCGCCTCCCCCTGGATCAGCTTCCTGAAGGAGCAACAGGGCGGTGCCGTCACTCAATAAACCGGCACGCCATGGGCAAGAATCCGCCCATGGCGACTGCCCATTCACAGGGGGTCAGCCCCGCAGCTTGCCTGGTGGCAATTGGCCGCTCTTCGGAGCGGTCTTTTTTATGATCCCCTTCCTTTATATAGGCAGCAAAAAAATCCGGAGCCTGGGCTCCGGATTGGGTCATTGCGTTGAGGCGGGGTTGGCCCCTCAACCTGTCATCAGTAATTGCATACCAGCTTCCAGCTGCCATCGCCCGCCTTGGGTTCGCTGCTGGTCCACCAGTTCGCCTGCCAGACCCCCTTGTTGTGGGTCATGCGATCGTTGCCGTTGGCGTGATCCCCGCGTGGCCAGGTCGGATAGGCATTGTACTCCGCCGGGTTGACGTTCTGGCTGGTGCAGCTGGTGCCACCGCTACCGCCGTCCCCCCCACTGCTGCCCCCCAGCACCGCCTCGGCCAGGGCCGGGAAGTCGACTTTCAGCCCTATGGTCTGGCTGCCGGCAATCAGGCGCATGCCGCTCGGCACACCGGCCGCCGGTAGATAGTAGGTCATGGCCACTTCCACCTCGGTGCCCGGCGCCCAGGCCTTCCAGGCCGGCAGCGTCAGGGCCACCTTGTGGAAGTCTTTCTCATTGGCGATGCCGTCGGAGTTCTGGTTGCCGCCGCTCTCCACCACGGTCAACCCCATCCCGCTCTGGTCGGTGATGGTGTCGGAGGTGGAAGTAGGCATCAGGAACTCGATGCGGGTGCCGCCCGGTATGGTCTGGGTCGACTTGTTCGTCAGTTTAAGGGTCGGGTTGATCGGGTAGTTGGAGTCCCCTTCCTTGAAGCCGGAGAGGCTCACACCTATGTCGAGCTGGGCGGCCGGTGCCGGCAGATCGTTCTGCTTCAGGGCCGCCTTGTCGGCCTTGCTGAACTTGTCGTAGGCGAGGCTGGTGAGGGTGCTGCCCATCACGTACTCGTTCTTCGCGGCGTCGAAGTCATAGTCCCCCGCCATCTCCCAGAACATCACGCCCCCCAGACCGCGACTGACGATGTAGTCGAGCTTGTGGCCCATGGACTCTTCATCTTCGGTGGAGAGGAACACCTTCTTCTGCTCGTTCCACAGCCAGGGCGCGTGGGCCTTGTCGTCGTAGTAACGCACGTACTGGCCTTGCATCACGTGGGCCGGGTTGTTGGGATCCAGACCCCAGGCCTGGCCGTAGCTCGGCAGTGTGGTGATGCCGAGGCTGGCCGCATGCTCCAGGTTCTTGGCATGCCACATGGGCACGGCACCACCGCCAATCTCCTTACCGTTCTTGTCAAGGTCATGCCAGATGTTGTCGATGCCGACCGCCCCGTTGCCGCACGGAATGGTGCTGCCACCGGTCCCCGGCTGGCAATCGCTCTGGCTCGGCAGCGCCGCCTTGCCCCCCAGGCCGTTGGTGCCACCGGTGACCCCCTGCCAGCCACGGGTGTAGTAAGGCACCCCTATGTTGATCTTGCCCGCCGCCAGGGCACCACGGAAGTAGTGGGCCGCCCAGGCGGAGTTGAGATAACCGATGCCGCCAAACTGGGCCTGGGTGTAGACACCCCACTGGGACAGCTCGGGATCCGCCTTGTTGTCGAACAGGGCGGAGTTGTGGCCGACGAAGTGGTTCCAGGCACCGTGGAAGTCATAGGTCATCAGGTTGACGTAGTCGAGGTACTGGGTGACCTGGAAGTTTTCCATGCCGCGCAGCAGGTAGGCCGAGGCCGGCGAGGCTATGGTCAGCATGTACTTGCGACCGTCCTCGGTCCCGGCGTTGTCGAGCTTGTTGCGCAGGGTCTTCATCAGCACTTCATAGTTCGCAAACAGCTTGCCGCGACACTGGTTGGAGAGCGGGAAATCGTTGGGGTTGCCCGCATCCTTCATGGAGGTGGGGTACTCGTAATCCACATCCACCCCGTCGAAACCGTACTGGCGGATGAAGCCCACCGCCGAGTCGGCGAAGGCGTTGATGCCAGCGGTGTTGACCGAGCAGTCGCCCTTGGTGGTGGCGGCGTAGAAGCCGCGGGTATCGGCCCAGCCCCCCACCGAGATGAGGGTCTTCACGTCCGGGTACTGCTTCTTGTATTTCGACAGCAGGTTGAAGTGACCCTGATAGGCGAACTCGGGATCCATCTCGGCGCCCGGCACCCCGTCCCAGGTCATCTTGGTGGCGGCGTCATCCACCTTGATCAGGTGGCTCTGTTCATCCACCGCCGCGAAGGCGTAGTTGATGTGGGTGATCTTGTCCCAGGGGATGTCGCCCACCAGGTAGGAGGGCAGGCCGTTCTTGCCGGTGCGCCAGGAGGTGAAATACCCGATGACGCGGCGACCGTGGTCATCCCCCATGCACTCGCTGCCATCGGCGCGGTAGATCTGGCGCACGTCGCAGGAGAGGTTGCCGCCGGTGGGGGGCAGGGCCGCCTCTTCCACCTGCACATCCACCTGGGTGGACTCGCCAGAGAGATTTGCCTTGTCGGTCGCCACCAGCTTGAGGCCGGTCAGCCCCTTGTTCTGGGGCGTCCAGCTCAGTTGCCAGGGGGCGCTGCTGTCTTCGCCCACCTTCTGGCCATTCACGAAGAGCTCGAGCTTGGCGACGTCGTCATTGGCGTCGGTCACATTGCCGGTCACGGTGAGGGCGCGGCCCAGGGTCACCCTGGCACCGGCTGCGGGGCTGGCGATGCTCACCTTGGGCGCCTCTGGCGCCACCACGGCGGCAACCTTGAAGCTGGAATCCGCCTCACTCAGCACCTTTCCGTCTTTATCCAGTGCCCGTGCCTTGAGAGCGTGATTGCCCACACCGGCGGCAGACCAGCTGGCGCTCCAGGGGGAAGCCGTGGCCGTGGCGACCAGGGTGCCATCGACCAGGTATTCCACCTTGGCCAGCGCCGTGGCCGGGCCGCTCAGGGTCACCGCCAGGGCCAGGCTGGCCCCCTCGCTGACGCTGCTGCCCACGGCGGGGGAACCGATGGCAACCACCAGGGCCGGTGGCGGCACCTCACCGCCATAGAGTTTCCAGGCATCGGCCCAGACGGCACCAACCCCGGGTTCGTAGTGGTAGGGGGAAGCCCCGCACCAACCGGAGTAAGGGAATTCCTTGCATTCATAGAGGGCGCCTGCGTTGCTGACGATGTCGCCAGCCTTGTAGGCGGTACCGGCCTGATAGGCGGGGTAAGCGGCCTGCGCCCAGGCAGGGACGGCCGCAAGGGCGACCAGCATGGCAAGCCTGCTGGGCCTCAAGATCTGTTGCATATTGTTATCTTCCTTGTTTTGTCTTGGCTTCAATACCGGGAAAAGCGCAATCGCAACAGGGAACAAGGGAGCGACAACAGGCCATGGACGGGCCACAAACCCTCAAGTCACCCTGGGTAACCCCGCTGTCTGGCCCGGATGGGACAGATCGGAGGCTTTGCGTCCCGGCATCACTGCCGGTTTGCCCTTTGCCTGGGTTCCGTGAGGAACGGCTCGAGTATAGGAAGCAAGTGACCACTGCTCAATCTTTATTCTCGAAGGAAAATATGTGAATGCTGGCCGCCTCACACTTTTCGCTCCCACCTGATGACAAATAGATCATCAATATCAAACTGTTAGCCACGTCAAAAAATGGCAAATGGGCTCCTTTGTCTCCTCATAATGTGCGTTGCCTCACTGGTCAGAGCTGCCAGAAATGTGACAATGCGCGCCCTTGACCAACGCGCCAAGGCTATGGCAACACTGGCCAAAAATAAAAAAAAAACCATGAAAGGAAGACCTACCCTGCTGCCGCTGGCCTGGCGCCGTCGCCACGGTTGATGACTTGCCACAACACCCAAGCTCGCAGCCAATGCGGGCTTTTTGACAGTCGTGCATAGAAGGCAGAGAGAAAAATAGGCAAAAACAAAAAGGCCACCGCGATAACGGTGGCCTTTTAATGTTTGGTGGAGCTACGCGGGATCGAACCGCGGACCTCTTGCATGCCATGCAAGCGCTCTCCCAGCTGAGCTATAACCCCAACTCACCTCGGCGCTACCAAAGTTATCTCTGGCAACGGAGGCGCATGATAGGCATCACCCGCTTTGCTGTCAACCCAAAAATAACACCGGCTCGAGCGTTTAGTCAAAATTCAGACAGTTAGCTGTTTTTACCGCCAACTGCATCGCTATGTCGCTGTTTTATGTCATGAATCTGAGCGCTGCACAAAAGCAAAGGGCCCCCTTGCGGGAGCCCTTTTCAAGCAATGGCAGAGGCTTACTCGGCTGCCATCCGCGCTTCGATATAGGCCAGGGCACGATCGATGCGGGCGAGCACCCGCTCCTTGCCCACCAGCGCCATCACGGCGTCGATGGCAGGAGATTGGCCCAGACCGGTGACGGCCACGCGCAGCGGCATGCCGACCTTGCCCATGCCCTGACCCAGCTCGGCGGCAGTGGCTTCAATCAGCTCGTGCAGCGCTTCGGTGGTCCAGGTCTCCAGCGCCGCCAGCTTGGCCTTGGCCAGGGTCAGCGGCTCGGCAGCGACGCCGCGCAGGTGCTTCTTGGCAGCCGCTTCGTCGATGGCCTCGTACTCTTCGAACAGGTAGCGGCTCTGGGCGGCCACTTCCACCAGGGTGTTGCAGCGCTCGGCCAGCAGAGTCACAACCTCTGGCAATGACGGGCCCTTGCTGGTGTCGATCTTCTGATCGGCCATGTGCCAGGCCAGATGCTTGGCCACATAGGCCGGATCCAGGCTACGCATGTAGTGGTTGTTCAGCCACAGCAGCTTGTCGGTGTTGAAGGCGGAGGCAGACTTGGAGATGGCATCCAGGCTGAACAGCTTGATCATCTCATCCAGGCTGAAGATCTCCTGATCGCCGTGGGACCAGCCCAGACGCACCAGATAGTTCAGCAGCGCTTCCGGCAGGTAGCCGTCGTCGCGGTACTGCATCACGGAGACCGCACCGTGGCGCTTGGAGAGCTTGGCGCCGTCGTCACCCAGGATCATGGAGACGTGGGCAAACTCCGGCACCGGCGCGTTCAGCGCCTTGTAGATGTTGATCTGGCGTGGGGTGTTGTTGATGTGGTCTTCACCACGCACCACGTGGGTGATCTCCATGTCCCAGTCATCGACCACCACGCAGAAGTTGTAGGTGGGGGCGCCGTCGGTACGGCGGATGATGAGATCGTCGAGCTCGGTGTTGGCGAACTCGATGCGACCGCGCACGTGGTCATCGAACACCACGGAGCCTTCGGTCGGGTTGCGGAAGCGGATCACGTGGGGCGCATCGGCCGGGTGATCGTGGGCGTGGTCACGGCACTTGCCGTCATAGCGGGGCTTCTCGCCATTGGCCATCTGGCCTTCGCGCAGCGCCTCCAGCCGCTCCTTGGAGCAGAAGCACTTGTAGGCACGACCGTCGGCCAGCATCTCGTCGATGATGCCGTTATAGCGATCGAAACGCTTGGTCTGGTAGTAGGGGCCCTCATCCCAGTTCAGCTCCAGCCATTCCATGCCCTCAATGATGGCGTCGATCGCCTCCTGAGTGGAACGTTCCAGATCGGTATCCTCGATACGCAGCACGAACTCACCGCCCTGGCTCTTCGCAAACAACCAGGAATAGAGTGCGGTACGGGCACCGCCAACATGCAAGAAGCCGGTCGGGCTGGGAGCAAAACGGGTTTTGACTTTCATCTTTAAGCCTTGTGTAGAGGGCCTTGGGCCAATGCGTTAAAAAAACCGTCGCATTTTAGCACTCAGAATCACGGATGGGAAAACCATGCAATAGCCGGGGCCTAAACAGGTCTTGATTCGGTCGTGGCACCGTTCTTTGAGAGGGATCGCAAAACCTCCCCTCATTTTCCGCTTTGCTGGGCAACATTGCTGGAGGAATCTCCCGCCATGCCGATAATTCATACAACTTTCTACGCACAAGGAACACGAGATGCAGTTTCGCTCTATCCAGAATCGCATCCTGGTACTGGCGGGAGTCGCCATGACCACGGCCCTGGTCATCCTGATCCTGCTCAACCAATACTCGAGCAAGCAGACCCAGCAGCTGACCATCAGTTCCAGCCGCGCGGCCCTGCAGCAGGAGGCGTGGCAGAAGGTGAGTGCCAACGCCCGCGCCGAGGCCGCCACCATTACCCAGTTGCTGCAAAAGGGGCTCTCCTATACCCAGCAGATGGCCAGCGTCTTCGCCCAACAACAGGCGGGCAAGCTGCCGCTGGATCGCCAGCAGGCCACGGACTTGCTCAAGGCGCAGCTCGGCCTGGAGCCGCAACTCTACGGCGCCTTCGCGGGCTTCGAACCGAACGGCTTCGACGGCCAGGACAGCGCCTTCGCAGGCCAGAGTGCCCTTGGCAGCAATGACAAGGGACGCTTCGTCCCCTACTTCTATCGCGACAAGGAGAACATTGGCTCGGATCTGCTGCTCTCCATCGAGAAGAGCGACCCGGACGAATTCGGCAATCCGGCCAACGACTACTACGCCTGCCCGAAACGGGAGGGGCGCTCCTGCCTCGTCGATCCCTTCAAGGTGGACATCAACGGCCAGCAGGTGCTGGTGAGCACCATCACCACCCCCATCATGGTAAATGGCCAGTTCAAGGGCATAGCCGCGCTGGATCTGGCGGTAGACTCCATCAGCCGCCAGGCCCAGTCTCTCAACAGCAACATCTATGACGGCAAGGGCGAGACCCTGATCGTCAGCGCCGCCGGCGTCATCACTGGTACCAGCGGGGACCCCAGCCTGCTCGGCAGCCGCGCCGACAAGCTGCTTGGCGACGGCTGGCAGCAATACCTCAAACCCGAGCTGCAACGCCAGGAGCTCGACGAGGCGTTTCGCATCTCTGTGCCCATCGCGGTGCCGGGCATGGCCCGCAACTGGGCCATCATCGTCACCCTTCCCTACCAGGTGGTGCTGGCAGGTGCCGATCAGCTGGAGAGCCAGCTCACCGAGATGAACCGGGCCGCCATGACCCAGCAGCTTATCGGTGCCCTCATCGTACTGGTGCTGGCCCTGGCTACCATGCTGGCGATCGCCCGCAGCATCACCGGCCCCATCCGCCAGATGGTCAGCCTGGTGGATGACATCGCCGATGGAGAGGGGGATCTCACCAAGCGCCTGAACACCCGAGCCCAGGACGAGCTGGGAGCTCTGGCACGCGGCATCAACCGCTTCATCGACAAGTTGCAGGTGCTGCTCGGGGATGTGCAGAAAACCGCAAGCGAGGTCCATCGCCACGCAGGGGATACCGACCGCATCGCCGGCCAGACCGACACCAACCTGCAGCACCATCAGGCTGAGATGGAGCAGATGCTGACTGCGGTGCAAGAGATGTCCTATGTCAGCCAGGAGGTGGCCACCCACGCCAACAACACCGCCGACTCCGCCAAGCAGGCACAGGGCGCGGCGGATCAGGGCAAGGTGCGCTTCCAGCAGGTGATCCAGTCCATGCACAAGGTGGCGGCCGAGGCGGGCAAGGGGGCCGAGGTAGTCGAGGGGCTGGCCCACGACAGCGAGCAGATCACCAGCATACTCACCGTCATTCAGGGCATCGCCGATCAGACCAACCTGCTGGCGCTCAACGCCGCCATCGAAGCGGCCCGGGCTGGCGAGCAGGGACGCGGCTTTGCGGTGGTGGCCGACGAGGTGCGCAAGCTGGCGGGCAACACCCAGCAGGCGGTGCAGAACACTCAGGAGCTGATCGAGAAGATCCGCCACAGCTCGGCCAATGCGGTCAACGCCATCCAGCAGAGCCAGCAGTTGACCCATCAGGCGGTGGGCGAGGCCGATCTGGCAGAGGCGGCCCTCGACAGCATCTTCCAGGCCATTGCCACCATCAACGACATGACCTATCAGATAGCCTCCGCCGCCGAGGAGCAGAGCTCGGTTTCCGAGACAGTCTCAGGCAACCTGTCAAAAACCAACGCACTGGCCAACGACATCGCCCAGGATGCGACCAATACGGCGAAAGCCAGCCAGGCCTTGCGCCAGGCGGCCGAGCGTTTGCAGCAGTTGCTGGGGCAATTTCGTCTCAGCTGATAATTTTCATGCTCAGGGCTCTCCCCCTCGGGGGCGAGTCCGTTTACCATAGGCGCTATATTTGCCTGATGGCAGGCAATGTAGTGAGAGGTAAATGCCGTGCCCACCCCGGACCGTCGCCCACGTGGCCATAACAGACGAGCCCAGCAGCGTCGCCAAGACGAATCACAAGGAACCCTGCTCCATCGTATCAATGCAGCGACCCTGCCCCTGCGTCAACGCCTCGGTCAGGGCATGAGTGGCCTTGGTCAACGCAACAAGGAACCCAGAACCAGTTCATTCAAGCTGGCGAGCCCGCTGCCACGCAAGCACACCATTGGTCTGCTGGTGCTGGTGCCTCTCTGGCTGTTGCTGCTCGCCTGGGAACCCGCCCCCGCCGCCCCCAAGGCGGCGCCTTCCGGTTCACTCGCCGTGCCATTGGCCGTGCCCACCCAAGCGCTGACCGTGGGCAACGGAGCCGCAAGCAGTGCGCCGGCCGCGGCCAAACCGGTCGAAGAGAAGGTAGACGGCACCTGGCTGCAGCACGAGGTGCAGGCTGGCGAGACCCTCTACTCCATCTGGCGCAAGTTTGAATTGCCCGGGGCCGAGCTGAGCCGCCTGATCGCCATCGAGGGGCCGGACAGGCCGCTGACCCGGCTGCAATCGGGCAAGTCGGTGTTCATCCTGGTGGACACAGGACGCCGGATCCAGCGGGTCGAGATCCGCTCCTTCGGTCAGGCAAACTACCGCTACGACCGACAGGGTGAAGGGTTCGCCCTCAAGGAATAAAAAAACGGGAGGCCATGGCCTCCCGTTTTTTTGACCAGAAGCATGAAACAAGCCGCTGACTTCCCAATACTTTTAGCTCGCTCAAAAAATGAAAAGTGCCAAATTGACAAGGGATCGGGCTCCAGTACAATCGATTGTGCTTTAGACAGGGATTGTACTGCATGCCACTGGAACAAATTGACGTAGTCAGTCATGGGTAGGCCCCTGCATTCTAGGCAAATGCTGCCCAACAAGGCGTTAGTTTCATTTTGTTATAGATAGGACTTACCACATGTCTGACATTCGCACCGGCCAAGTAAAATGGTTCAACGAAACCAAGGGTTTTGGCTTCATCGAGCAATCCCAGGGACCGGACGTTTTCGTTCACTTCTCCTCCATCCAGAGCACTGGTTTCAAGACCCTGGCTGAAGGTCAAAAAGTCCAGTTCACCGTGACCCAGGGCAAGAAAGGCCCCCAGGCTGAGAACGTGACTCTGCTCTAAGCCGCACTAGTGAACTCGCAGGAGGAGCCAAGGCCCCTCCTATTTTTTTGCCCGCCGTTTCCCCTTCCCCGCCACGCTCATAAGCCTGTCCGCAGCAACCACAACCCTCCCCCAAACCTGTGCACAAAGCGGCTACAGAAGACATGGGTCTGATCTGGCTGAATGCCGGATACGACAAATCATCGCTGCGCGATGTGATGGACAATTCAAATGGATGATGAGGACTTCGAAGAGAGATTGGAGCGGGAAACGAGACTCGAACTCGCGACCCCGACCTTGGCAAGGTCGTGCTCTACCAACTGAGCTATTCCCGCAACTACCTTAAAACGGCCGTACAGCATTTGGTTGCTTGCGCTACTGTACGGGAGCCGAATTATAAGAGCAGTCATTCCAATTGCAAGGGCTTTTTTGTCACTGTGCAGCCGTTCGCTCAAAAGCTGGCCGAACTGCCGATTTTAGCAACCGGACGACGGCAACCCCTTGCCGGGGACTCAGATTTTGAAGACGTGGCTGCGGTAGAACTGCAGTTCGGCGATGGACTCGCGAATGTCGTCCAGCGCCTGATGGGAACCGCTCTTGGTGAACTTTTCCAGCAACTCCGGCTGCCAACGGCGCACCAGCTCCTTGATGGTGCTGACGTCGACGTTGCGGTAGTGGAAGAAGGCTTCCAGCTCGCCCATGTGCTTGACCATGAAGCGGCGATCCTGGCCGATGCTGTTACCACACAGAGGGCTGGTGCGCTCCGGCACCCACTGGCGGATGAACTCGAGGGTCTCGGCCACGGCGCGGGCCTCGTCGTGCTCGCTCGCCTTGACCCGGGCCACCAGTCCGCTCTTGGTGTGGGTGTTGACGTTCCACTCGTCCATCTTGGCCAGCTCTTCATCGCTCTGGTGAATGGCGATGACGGGCCCTTGCGCCAGCACGTTCAGATCCTTGTCGGTGATGATGGTAGCGATCTCCAGAACCACGTTCTGTTCGGGATCCAGGCCCGTCATCTCCATGTCGATCCATACCAGGTTCTGCGCGCTGACTGTCATGATTGCTCTCTCTATTGGGAGGAATGGCGGAATTTTGCCAATTTGCATGTATCATACTGGCTTTAGATCTGTTCATAAACTGGCGAATCGAGTGGCAAAGAAAGCAAAACTCAATCTGGGTCAACAGAGGCGCGTTCAGGCCAACCGCGAACGGCGGCTGCAAAAAGATCACACCACTGTGGTGGATGACACCCTGTTTGGCCCGGCCATCGAAGGGGTGGTGATCAGCCGCTTCGGCCAGCATGCGGACGTGGAAGCCGTCGACGGCACCATACACCGCAGCAACCTGAGGCGCAGCAGCATCAACAGCCTGGTGTGCGGTGACAAGGTGGTGTGGCGTCCCGGCCTCAATGCCGCGACCGCCGGGGTCATCGAGGCGGTACATCCCCGTCACTCCGTGCTGACCCGGCCGGACTTCTACGACGGGGTCAAACCCATCGCCGCCAACATCGACCAGATAGTCATCGTCTCGGCGGTGATGCCCGAGTTCTCCACCAACATAGTCGACCGCTACTTGGTGGCCGCCGAGGATGTGGAAATCGCCCCCCTCATCGTGCTGAACAAGGTCGACATGCTGGACGAGGCGGCCCGCATCCGGGTCGAAGGCCAGCTCGCCGCCTACCGCAAGCTCGGCTACCCGGTGATCCTGGTAAGCTGCGAGAGCGGCGAGGGGCTCGATGCGCTCAAGGCCGCCCTGACCGACAAGATCAGCATCTTCGTCGGCCAGTCCGGGGTGGGCAAGTCGTCCCTGACCAACGCCCTGATGCCGGGGCTCGGCGTGCTCACCGGCGAGATCTCCGAAAACTCGGGGCTGGGCACCCACACCACCACCACGGCGCGGCTCTATCACTTCCCGAGCGGCGGCGATCTCATCGATTCCCCCGGGATCCGCGAGTTCGCCCTCTGGCACCTGGAAGCCGATCGCATCACCTGGTGTTTCGTGGAGTTTCGCGACTACCTCGGCAGTTGCAAGTTCCGCGACTGCACCCACAAGGATGATCCCGGCTGCGCTCTGCGGGCGGCGGTCAGCAGTGGCGCCATCAGCCCTGACCGCTTCCACAACTATCACCGCATCCTGGAAACCATGCAGGAAGCCCGCCACGGTCGGCAACAAGCCCGGCTGTGACCCAATCAACCTCCCTCTTTTTAGAAAGAGCAGATGAAGATCATGAGCATCACTGACAACCTGAAAATTGCCGGTCAATACTGCCTGCCCAAACACGCCCTCTCCCGCCTGGTCGGCAAGCTTGCCGCCGCCGAGGCTGGCAACCTCACCACCCGGGTGATCGAGGCCTTTATCAAGCAGTACGGCGTCGACATGAGCGAAGCGCTGCACGAAGATCCGGCCCACTACGCAAGCTTCAACGCCTTCTTCACCCGCGAGCTCAAGCCGGGGACCCGTCCGTTGGTCGAGGATGCCATGACCCTGGCCCTGCCGGTAGACGGCACCGTCAGCCAGCTCGGCCCCATTAGCCAAGGCCGCATCATCCAGGCCAAGGGCCACGACTACAGTGCCCGCGAGCTGCTGGGCGGCTTCGAGGATCTGGTGGCGCCGTTCAAGGATGGGGACTTTGCCACCATCTATCTGGCGCCCAAGGATTACCATCGCATCCACATGCCGCTGGACGGCGTGCTGGAGAGCATGGTGTTCGTGCCGGGGGATCTCTTCTCCGTCAACCCGCTCACCGCCGAGAAGGTGCCCAACCTCTTTGCCCGCAACGAGCGGGTGGTTGCCACCTTCCGCACCCCCCACGGCCCCATGGCGCTGGTACTGGTTGGCGCCACTATCGTCGCCAGCATTGAGACCATCTGGGCCGGCAACATAGCGCCGACCAAACAGAAGGAAGTGGTGCGCTGGGATTACACCGGCGACGAGGCCATCACCCTGCAAAAAGGCGCCGAGATGGGCCTGTTCAAGCTCGGCAGCACCGTAGTCTGCCTGTTTGGCCCCGGCATGCTGACCGGTTTCGAACCCCATCTGGCCAACGGCGTCACCACCCGCATGGGTCAGCCCTTTGCCAAGCTGGCGGAGCAGGCATGAGTGACCAGTCCAAGCCTGCTACCTCGCAGAAAAACAACCCGCTGCACGGGCTGACCCTAGAGGCGATCGTCACCGCCCTGGTCGAGCATTACGGCTGGGAACAACTGGGGCAGCAGATCAACATCCGCTGCTTCACCGACGATCCCAGCGTCAAGTCCAGCCTGAAGTTCCTGCGCAAGACCCCCTGGGCGCGAGAGAAGGTAGAGAGCCTCTATCTCTACGTTCAGCGCAAACAGGCCAAACAGAAGGAAGACCCCAGTGGCGTTTAAGATTACCTACACCTACAAGAAGCAGGCCAAAGAGATAGGCTACGCCAACGACAAGTTCAACAGCATCTATGACGCCATCGCCGCGGCCGAGGGGCTGGATCTCTCCAGCTTCCACGCCATGGAGGCCCAGTTGGCCCAGGTGTGCCGCCGCGACAAGAAGAGCGTGAAGGACTACAGAGAGAACTACTTCAAGGAGCTGGGCTTCTCCAACGTCGTGATCGAACGGGACAATCTCGAAGACAAGCAGGAGTGAGGATGCGAACCCTGACTCTGATGGCCGCCTCCCTGCTGCTGGCGGCCTGCAGCACCCAGACTCCCCAGCTGGTCGGCAACGATCAGGATGCCCACGGCTGCCGTGCCAGCGCCGGTTACCAGTGGTCGGCATTGACCAACCAGTGTGTGCGGCTGTTCGAACAGGCGGTGCGCCTGCAATCCCTCGAGGCCACCGAGACCGGCAGCGCCTTCGTGCTGTTCAACGCTGATCAGAGCAAGGCCGAGCTGACCCTGCCAAGCGGCGAGCTGATCCCCCTTGACCGCCAGGGTGAGGAAGGAAACTGGTCCTGGCAGGGAGGGGCCTACCAGCTCTTCCCCTGGAAGGGCTATGTGCTCAAGTCCGGTGATCGGGCGCTGTTTCACGGTGACAGCGCACTCCAGCCCTGATCCCCTGAGATAAGCATCCAACCCCCGGCCCAGCCGGGGGTTTTGTTTTTGGAAAGCGCAAACCATGGCCGGCAGGCCAGCCCGCAGACAAAAAAGCCACGCCCGTGGGGCGTGGCAAAGGTAGGCAGGGTCACTCAACTTGCTGGAACCGACAGGGACTGGCCGGCAGACCGACAACCTGGCGGCAGGGCGGCGTCAGAGCCGCCCCACCCTGGCTCAACGATCGATGGCGTCCAGCACCCGGGCGGAATAGACCATGGCGGCCCCGGCATTCATGGCAACGGCAACCCCCAGTGCATCGGCGATCTCCGCCCGGCTGGCCCCCTGCTTGAGGGCGGCATCGGCATGGACGGCGATGCAGCCATCGCAGCGGGTGGTAACGGCCACCGCCAGCGAGATGAGCTCGCGGGTCTTGCCATCGAGCACGCCGCTCTTGCTGCCGGCGGACGACAGCTGCTGATAACCCTTGAGGGTATCCGGGCTCAGGGTGCCCAGCTCCATGACGCGGCCCATCAACTGTTTACGGTATTGATCCCAGTCTTGCATCTTGACTCTCCGGTTTGGCAGAACAGGCCCCTGCCTGTTCGATGAAACCAGTATTGCATCGAGGAGTGAGTCTTTTAATACTTTAAAGACGCAATTAACAGTCAAATAGAATCATGAATCAGATAGACCAGCTGATCAGCCAGGCCGGCATCCAGGGCACGTTCGACCTGCGCTGCCTCTATCGCGGCGGTTTCAGACTGCCCCATGAGCAGAGCCCGGCCGGGGTGATGCCGTTTCACCTGCTGATGAAAGGAGAGATCCGGGTCAGCACGGCGCAGGGCGATGACGTGGTCCTGCGGCCGGGCGATCTGCTGCTGCTGCCCGGTGGCGAGCCCCATACCATCTGGCGGGAAGGCGACACCCTGGCCTTAGCCGAGCCGGGCGACGGGCTGCTGCCGCAGAGGGGCGACGGGCTGCTGCCGCAGAGGGGCGATGGCGGCGATCAGGTGGAGTTTCTGTGCGGCGAGTACCGCTATCAGGGACCGCTGCGGCCGCTGTTGCTGGATGCCCTGCCGAGCCCGCTCTGCATCCCGCTGCTCGCCAGCGAGTCGCAGCAGGCGCTGAGCCTGGTGCTCAGCCTGATCCGCCAGGAGTTGCTTCGCGAACAGCAGGGCTCGGGGGCGGTACTGACGGCCCTGAGTCAGGTGCTGCTGGCCATGGGGCTGCGGGCCCATGCCAGCGATCCACACGGGGCGCTCGGGCTGGTCGGCGCCCTGCAGGATCCCAGGCTGGGGCGCTCGCTGCAGGCCATGCTGGCCGACCCGGCCCACCCCTGGAGCGTGGATGAACTGGCGGCGCTGGCCGCCATGTCCCGCGCCACCTATTTTCGCCACTTTCGCCAGCGGCTGGGCTGCAGCGTCTGGGACGTCATGGTACGGGTGCGGATGGTGCGGGCGGCCGAGCTGCTGCGCCACCCGGATCAACTCCCCCTCGGCGAGGTGGCGCAGCGGGTCGGCTATCAGTCGGAGGCCTCCTTTGCCAAGGCATTCAAACAGTCGAGCGGGATGGCACCTGGCCGCTTTCGCCAGCAGGGCTGGCCTGCCCTGCCCGGCTAGCGGGCCAAAAACAAAAACCCCGTTGCAGGCAACGGGGTTTTCATGCGCTCCGGCAGGGCAGGATCAGTTGCCCAGGGTGGCGAACAGGCTCTGCTCCAGGCTGCCGCGGGAGACGCAGACCGGGGTGATGGAGGGGGCCAGCACGCGCTCGCCGGAGGACTCGACGAAGTAGAGCTGGGTGTTGCCCTTGACGTTGACGGTCGCCACGCTGTTGTTGCCGCTCTGGGTGATGATCAGGTTGATCTGCAGATTGGGGTTGCCCAGTGCAACCTTGGAACCCATGGTGCCGCAATCCAGCCACTCCAGCCCGTCGGCCGAGTTCTCGACGTTGGCAGTCATCAGACCTGAACCACGCTGGCTGTTTTCGATGTTGAGACCGTGATCGCCAAACCACTTCTCGGCGCGGGCCCACACCAGATCCACCGGAATTGCCATCTCCTGGGTGTTGTTGGTCGCTTTGGCAACCGGCGGGGTATAGCGGTACTGTTCGCCGCCATTGTTGTCACTGGCACAACCCACCATCAACAGGGCCAGGGCGCCCCCCATTATCTTCTTCATGCTGCTTCTCTCATCCATAAGGCCACCACAGGCCAATCGGCGGCTATTATGGCGATCACGACACAGACTGTCAGCAGGGATCCACATAAATGGTGGATTCTTAACCCAAGCTTTACAAAACTGACCTGTTATCATAGATTTGCTCGAAGTCTCCCCCGTGAGTGCTCACGTGAATTCTTCGCTCTCCCTGGCGCTGCTGCAGCAGATCATCGACCAGTTACCCATGAATATCTTCTGCCGGGATACGGCCGGACGGTACCTGTTTGCCAACAAGGCCTTCGCCCGGGAGGCAGGACTACAGCAGCCAAGCGACCTCGTCGGCAAGACGGACGCCGAGATGCCCTGGGGCGATCAGTTCCGTGAGGAGGACGTGCGCCTGCTGGCCGAAGGAAAACCCCTGCTGCACCAGCAATGGCACTGCCACAGTGGCGCCAACACCAACTGGATGGAGATCCACAAGGTGCCGCTCTATGACGAGCAGGGCAACCCCCTTGCCCTCTTTGCCATGGTCAGCGCCATCGATCAGCGCAAGGAGCTGGAGCAAACCTTCCGCCAGCAGCAACTGTTGCAGCGCCGCCTGCTGGATGCCATCCCGGATCTTATTCGCCTCGAAGATCACCAGGGCGTGCTCATCGACTGCAATCAGGCTTTTCTCGACTTCATGGGCCTGACGGCAAGCGACGCCCTGGGTCGACGAGTGCCCCCCCGTCTACCCGTCGAGCAGACCCTGGGACAGGGTGAATATTGCGTGGTGGATGCCCAGGGCAAGGGCCGCCATCTGGAAGTCACCCGGGTCGAAGTCCCGGACGACGAGGGTAACGCCCTCGGCATTCTCACCCTGAGCCGTGACATCACCGGACTGCGTACCACCCAGGCCCAGTTGCAGCAGGAGCAGCACTACGACAGCCTCACCGGCCTGCTCAAGCTCTCCCACTTCCTGCAGACCAGCCGCCACCTAGGCGCCCGCAAGGCCAGCCTGCTGTTGGTGGATCTGCAACATTTTCGCGAGATCAACGATCGCTTCGGCATCCGGGTCGCCGACCGCCTGCTCAGCCAGGTGGCGCGTCGCCTGCAACGGCTGGCGCCGCCTCAGTCCCTGCTCTGCCGGGTCGCTGCCGATGACTTCGCCCTGCTGCTGCCCGAGCTTCCCCTCTCCCTGGATGAGTGGAGCCGCAACCTGCAACAGGAACTGATGGCCCCCTACCAGGTCGAGGAGCACAGGATCCAGATCCCGGTCTTCCTCGGCATCGCCCACGGCAAGGCCAAGGAGGCCGAGCGCCTGCTGAGTCACGCGGAGGCCGCGCTGGCACAGGGCAAACGCCAGCAGCAGCACTGCACCCTGTTCGATCCCGATCTCAATGCCAAGCTCAAGCGCCGTCAGCTCATCGCCGCCCAGTTGCCGCTGGCCATCAAATCGGCCGAGCTGACCGCCGTCTACCAGCCTATCATCTGCACCCACAGCAACCGGCTGCACGGGGCCGAGTTGCTCTGCCGCTGGCCCCACCCCGAGTTCGGCATGATCTCCCCCGATGAGTTCATCCCCCTGGCGGAAGAGCTGGGCCTCATCGGCCAGCTCGGTCAACTGATGCTGGAGCTGGGCTGTGCCCAGCTGGCGCGCTGGCAGGTGGCGGCCCCTGACCTGGTGCTCTCCATCAACCTGTCACCGCTGCAGTTCCGCGATCCCGAACTCTGCCCGCAGATCTTCGCCTGCATCGAGCGCCACGGGCTCGCCCCCTGGCAACTGGAGCTGGAGATCACCGAAGGGGTACTGATGGAGAATGCCGACGAGATAGAGAGCAATCTGGCCTGCCTCATCGAGGCGGGCTTCCAGCTCGCCATCGACGATTTCGGCACGGGTTACTGCTCGCTCGCCTACCTGCCGCGGCTGCAGGTGGCGACCCTCAAGCTGGACAAGAGCTTCACCCAGGGACTGGCCAGCAACCAGGCCACCACCGCCATCGTCCGCTCCGTCATCGGTCTGGGTCATGAACTCGGCATCAGGATCACCGCCGAAGGGGTAGAAACGGTAGAGCAGCAGGCCTGGCTGGTACAGGCTGGCTGCGATCGACTGCAGGGCTATCTGTTCAGTCGCCCCCTGCCCCCCGGGGAGTTTGCCAGCAACTACCAGTTGCCAGCTTGACCCGCCACCAACAACGAGGCCACCCCAGGGGTGGCCTTTTGATTGTCTGGCAGTGGATCAGCCGTCATGGACCATGATGCACACAGCCGCCGCCGACCCAGGCTTACTCCTGGAAGTAAGTGCCCCAACCGTCGTAGTCCACACCGTACTTTTCCAGAATAGGCAGCATCTTCTCGATGTCAGAGACGATGGTCTCGATATCCAGCTTGCACTCCACGGTAGCATCGAAGCAGAAGATGCTGGCGCCGTCGTCCAGTTCCATCTCCTCGGCATCGGTCACTTCGAAGCCGGCCTTGAACAGGTCAACCGCCGCCTTCTCCAGCAGATCGAAGTCCTGACAGGCAAAGTGGTGCTCAATCTCGTAGTCCAGATCCGGGTTGCTGCCATCGGCCAGCAGCTCGTTGACGATGGCGGTGGTCTCTTCGCGCCACTCTTGCATGTTGATACTCATATAAACCCCAGACGGTATTGGATGGATGTAGCCCCTGCTGGCGGGCACGCTGCGGCCGTGTCGGCCCGCTCGCCGCCAGGGGGTGGTTGCGGCAAAGCATACCCGCAGAGCGCAACGGGCTCAATGCGGCGAACCAAGATAACTGCCTCTCAAGCCTCCTCCCAAATGGTGGTGTCCGCAAAAAGGTTAAAAAAGTGTAATAACCCATCATTGGCAGGCATCACCCATAGATACCTTCATCCTCCGGCACAAGACAGTCAAAACACATCACACACTCCTTTCGGGTCAGCGTTTTCCACCATTGAGGTGCTGATGACAAAGGACCAATCCAAAGGCATAAAGGGACGCGGGTGAATCACTCCCCGTCCGGAAAAGGAGCCCGACGGGCTCCTTTCTGATCATGTGAAGGAGCACATTGCAATGCCCAAAACAACAATAACGAGCCTGCTTATCGGCTCGACCCTTATGATTGGAAACCATGTCATGGCCGCCCCGGTCCATGGCCCCTTCGATGCCCCCCTCGCCGACGAGGTGAAGGTGCTGGAGATGCTCAAGAAGAGCGGCCGGATCCCGACCCTGGCCTCCCCCGAGATGGAGCAGGCGGCCCTGACCCGCTATTACCGCGACAAGTCACGGGTCTACAACGGCAACAGTGGCACCCTGGCGGTGAAAGAGGGCAAGGTACGGGAGCGCATCCTCAAGAAGATCCGCCTGAACGGCACCGCCCGCCCCGGCGATCGGGTGCCCACCCTGCTGCTCAAGGCCATCGAGAAGGAGCATTACAGGGGCAAGATGCGCAAGGACAAGATCCTCGCCATCCTGGTGGACTTCCCCGACTACCCGAAGAACAGCGTTACCCCCGAGCTCACCAAGATGTACTACCCGGACTACAGCCAGGCGCACTACAACGATCTGCTGTTCTCGTCCAAAGGCTATGCCGGTCCGAACGGTGAACGCTTCATCTCCATGCGCCAGTTCTACGAGCAGCAGTCCGGCCAGAGCTACAGCGTGCGCGGTAAGGTGGCGGGTTGGTACACAACCAGGAAGGACGCGGCCTACTACGGCAGCAACCAGAACGAAACGGCGGTACGGGAGCTGGTGAAGGAGGCGCTGGCGCAGGTGGCGGCAGATCCTGCCATCGATCTGGCCGAGTTTGATCAGGAGGATCGTTACGATCTCAATGGCAACGGCAACCGGGACGAGCCGGACGGCCTCATCGACCACCTGATGATCTTCCACGCCAGCGTCGGCGAAGAGGCGGGGGGTGGCGATCTCGGCGAGAATGCCATCTGGGCCCATCGCTGGAACCTGGGCGCCCCCTACCCCATCCCCGGCACCAGCAGCCCGAACGGCGATTTCGGCGGCCAGTTCGCCGCCTACGACTACACCATCCAGCCCATCGATGCGGCGGCCGGGGTCTGTGCCCACGAATATGGCCACGATCTGGGATTGCCGGACGAGTACGACACCAAGTACAGCGGCAAGGGGGAACCGGTGGCGACCTGGTCCATCATGTCCTCAGGCTCCTGGGCCGGGGTCATCGGCGGCACCGAGCCGACCGGCTTCTCACCCTGGGCCAAGGAGTTCCTGCAGGCCTCCCTCGGGGGCAACTGGCTGCACGGCAGCAATGTGCAGCTTGCCGATCTCAACCCACGCGGCAACGTCTACATGCTGGATCAGGCCAACGACAAGGGACGCAACGACGACGTGGTGCGCATCAACCTGCCCGCCAAACAGGTGCCCCTCAACCCGCCCTATGCCGGTCAGTACCAGTACCACGGCGGCAAGGGCAACAACCTGGACAACCGCATGAGCCTCAAGCTGGATCTCAGCGGCAGGCAGAGCGCCAGCCTGCTCTTCAAGGCCTGGTATCAGATCGAAGATGGCTTTGACTACGGTCGGGTGCTGGTCAACGGCGAACCCATCCCAGGCAACCTGACCACCAGTGACGATCCGAACGGGATCGGCTTCGGGGTCGGCATCACCGGCAACTCCAACGGCTGGACCGATGCCGAGTTCGACCTCACCCCCTGGGCCGGCCAGCAGATCACCCTCACCCTGCAATACCAGAGCGATGGCGGCGTGGCCGAAAACGGGCTGTTCGTGGACGAGCTGCAGATCCTCGCCGATGGCGACACCCTGCTGAGCGACGGGGCCGAGGGCAGTGCGGCCTTTACCCTGGCCGGCTTTGTGAAGAACGATGGCAACGAGGCCAAGGATCACTATTACCTGGCCGAGTGGCGCAACCATGCGGGGGTGGACAAGGGGCTGGCCCACATCAACGTGGCCGACCAGCTGATGCGCTACGAGCCGGGTATGCTGCTCTGGTACGTGGACAGCAGCCAGGCTAACAACTGGGTGGGCCAGCACCCGGGTGAAGGCTTCCTCGGGGTGGTGGACGGGGATCAGCGCACCCTCACGTGGAGCGATGGGGCCGTGGCCGGCACTCGTTACCAGATCCACGATGCTGCCTTCGGCCTGGGCTTCCAGCGCCCTCTCGACCTCAAACATCCGAGCGGCTCCCTGCTGCGCGACTTCTGGATCACCCCGAACCGGGTGTTCAAGGATTCCCGCAGCTACCAGAGCAAGGAGATCCCGGACGCCGGTCGTCTGCTACCCGAATATGGACTCAAGATCAGCGTTACCGGTCAGGCCCGCGACATGAGCACCGGGAGGATCATCGTCAGCCGTCACTGAGTCATGGCATGAATCCACCGGGTTCAGGCCCAAATGCCAGTCAGTTAAGTCTGACTGGCATTATTTTTATTCGCTTTTTTCATACTTAACCGCTGCGGTGCGGCCTCAGCACATCGCGGGGAATGCGGCCCTGTGATGGGGAGAGCAAACTGCCCGCAGGTCGCTCCAGACCGGTTTACCCGCCCCGGAATATTGCCCGGTGTCCTGGTGGTAACCCTGCCGGTTGTTGAGGGCGATGTCGCATTCCTTCAAGGTCATGCTTTAGCTGTTGAGCAGCGCCAAACCGGGCGGACACAAGGCATCATCGCTCCTTCCTCTCACTTGGTACCTTGCTGTTCCCCCTTCTGGGCTTCACACCTCTTGCGATCAGCAATTCGATCGCTTCCCGCTCCTGCTGGCGCGGTGAAAAACAGTGTCCATCAGCAGGCGCAACCCCGTTTCATGGTGCTCTCCTTGGCCGAGGCACAGAGGCAGGGCTTGCCCATATGGCCAACCGCCACCATGGTGTCGTTGGTCTGGCTGACCAGAGCCCGGGCGTTGGGGGTGTAGTCCAGTTCGGCCGTGGCCTTCTGCATCACCTCGCGGAAGGCGACACTGACATTGGGCGAGCGGCCCTTTTGTGGAATCGTTACCACTTTAGCGCCAACCACGTGCGCAACATCCTTGATGGCGCCCGCGCAGCCTTTACTCTCCTCACGGTCGAAACGGGCAACAATGCACGTAAAAAGCGCCGACAACTTGATAGCCACAGGTAAAGGTCCATTCTCACAACAAGTGTAATCGTTTACACAACTACATGACATACATCACGGTTTAAGTAATCTGGCTTCGGCTAAACTCCTGCTCAGACTTTCCTTGCGTGAGGCACGAACGGTGGAGAAGAGGATGAGAGTACTGGTGACCGGCGGTTGCGGCTATATCGGCAGCCACACCTGTCTGGCCTTGCAGGCGGCAGGCATGGAACCCGTGGTGGTGGACAACCTCTGCAACAGCAAGGCCGCCGTGCTGACACGGGTTGCCGCCATCAGCGGGCAGCGGCCCCGCTTCTATCAGGGGGACATCCGTGACCCGGCACTGCTGGACAGCATCTTCGCCGAGCAGCAGATCGACGCCGTGATCCACTTCGCCGCCCTGAAAGCGGTCGGCGAATCGACCCGGATCCCCCTCGAATACTATGAAAACAACCTGAGCGGCACCCTGGTGCTGCTGCAGGCGATGAAGCGGGCCGGGGTTCACAACCTGGTGTTCAGCTCCTCGGCCACCGTCTACGGCGACCCGTCCAGCACCCCCATCCGGGAAGATTTCCCGCGCAGCGCCACCAACCCCTATGGCCGCTCCAAGCTGATCATCGAGGAGATCCTCGAGGATCTGCAGGCCGCCGAGCCCCACTGGAGCATGACCCTGCTGCGCTACTTCAACCCGGTCGGCGCCCACGAATCCGGCACCCTGGGGGAAGATCCCCAGGGCATCCCCAACAATCTGATGCCCTATATCACCCAGGTGGCCATTGGCCGTCGCGACTGCCTCTCGGTCTTTGGAAACGATTACAACACTCCGGACGGCACCGGGGTACGCGACTACATCCATGTGATGGATCTCGCCGAGGGGCACGTCAAGGCGCTGCACCACTGCGCGGGGCGAGGCGGCGTCCACCCTTACAACCTGGGCACGGGCCAGGGCCAGAGCGTGCTGCAGATGGTGGCCGCGTTCTCAGCCGCCTGCGGCAAGCCACTGCCTTATCGCATTGAACCCAGGCGCCCGGGCGACATCGCCGAATGCTGGGCCGATCCCGCCAAGGCACAGCGCGAACTGGGCTGGCATGCCACCCGGGATCTCGCCGCCATGTGCGCCGACAGCTGGCGCTGGCAATCCGCCAACCCGAACGGTTACGAGGAGTAGGCCTGCCGGCCTGCCCGTTACGATTTTCTCAACTCATTGACTGGAGTGATGATGTTCAACCCTGTTGATCACCCCCACCGCCGTTTCAACCCGCTGACCGGCCAGTATGTGCTGGTCTCCCCCCACAGGGCCAAGCGCCCCTGGCAGGGTCAGGTCGAAAAAATAAGCCAGGCGCCGAGCCAGTCCCACGATCCGGACTGCTTCCTCTGCGCCGGCAACAAGCGCGTCACCGGCGACCAGAACCCCGACTATCGGGACACCTTCGTCTTCACCAACGACTTCGCTGCCCTGATGCAGGACACCCCGGCCGCCGGCGGCGAGCAGGATCCCCTGCTCAAGCTGGAAGCCGCTCGTGGTACCAGCCGGGTCATCTGCTTCTCGCCGGATCACGGCAAGACCCTGCCCGAACTGCCCCTGCCCGCCATCGAGGCGGTGATCACCACCTGGATGAGCCAGGTCGCCGAGCTGTCGAGCCAGTGGGAATGGGTGCAGGTGTTCGAGAACAAGGGCGCCGTCATGGGCTGCTCCAACCCTCACCCCCATGGCCAGCTGTGGGGCAGCGACTTCCTGCCCAACGAGATAGTCCGCGAAGAGCAGCACCAGCGCACCTGGCTGGCCGAGCACGGCCGCCCGCTGCTGCTGGACTATGTGGAGCGGGAGCTGAAAGACAGATCCCGCATCGTGGTGGAGACCGCACACTGGCTGGCAGTGGTGCCCTTCTGGGCGGCCTGGCCGTTCGAGACCTTGCTGCTGCCCAAGGCCCATGTACCCTCAATGCTGGATCTCACCCGGGAGCAGCAAGAAGATCTGGCGGTGGCGCTCAAGGAGCTCACCAGCCGCTACGACAACCTGTTCGAGTGCAGCTTCCCCTACTCCATGGGCTGGCATTTCGCGCCGCCGAACTCGGACTGCCCCGAGGCCTGGCAGTTGCACGCCCACTTCTACCCGCCCCTGCTGCGCTCGGCCACGGTGCGCAAGTTCATGGTGGGCTTCGAGATGCTGGCAGAAACCCAGCGGGACCTGACGCCGGAACAAGCCGCGGAACGCCTGCGTTCCCTCTCCCCCGTTCATTACAAAGCCAATGAGGTGACCCCATGACTCCCAGCCAACGCGTCAGTGCCGTGTTTGCCGAGCAGTTTGAGCAACAACCCGACCTGCTGGTGCGCGCCCCCGGCCGCGTCAACCTCATCGGCGAGCACACCGACTACAACGACGGCTTCGTGCTGCCCTGTGCCATCGACTACGAGACCTGCGTCGCCATCGGCCGGCGCAGCGACAACCTGGTGCACGTGATCGCCGCCGACTACGGCAACCAGCGGGATCTGTTCAGCCTGGACAAGCCCATCACCCATCACCCGGACCAGCGCTGGAGCGACTACATCCGCGGCGTGGTGAAACACCTTCAGGCCCGTGGCCACGCCCTGCGCGGCCTCAACCTGGTGGTCTCCGGCAACGTGCCCCAGGGCACCGGCCTCTCCTCGTCCGCCTCCCTGGAGGTGGCCATCGGTCAGGCCTTCAAGGAAGCCCAGGGGCTTGCCATCAGCCAGGCCGAGATTGCCCTCAACGGCCAGCAGGCGGAGAACCAGTTTGTCGGCTGCAACTGCGGCATCATGGATCAGATGATCTCCGCCAGCGGCGAACGGGATCACGCCCTGCTGCTGGACTGCCGCACCCTGGAGACCCGTCTCATCCCCATGCCCGCAGATCTGGCGGTGCTGATCGTCAACTCCAACGTGCGCCGCGGCCTGGTGGACAGCGAATACAACACCCGCCGCCAGCAGTGCGAGACCTCCGCCCGTCACTACGGGGTCAAGGCGCTGCGCGACCTGGATCTGGCCGCACTGGAAGCGGGTAAGGCCGGACTGGACGAGGCCTGCTACCGCCGTGCCCGCCACGTGGTGGGGGAAAACGCCCGCACTCTGGCCGCCGCTGACGCCCTGGCGAGCGGCGATCTGGTACGCCTCGGCGAACTGATGGGGCAGTCTCATGCCGCCATGCGCGATGACTTCGAGATCACGGTGCCCGCCATCGACGGTCTGGTGGAGATCATCAAGGCCCAGATCGGCAGCGAAGGCGGCGTGCGGATGACCGGCGGCGGCTTCGGCGGCTGCGTGGTGGCCCTGCTGCGCCCGGAGCGGGTGAACGAGGTGATCGCCGTGGTCGAGGCCCAGTACCCGGCCCGGTTTGGCCTCCAGGCGGACTGCTATGTCTGCCGCGCCAGCGCCGGGGCGGGGGTCATCGCATGAAAGAGTTCCATCTGCGAAATGCAGCGGGTCTGCGGTTGAGCGTGCTCGATTTCGGGGCAACGCTCACCGCCCTCGAGATCCCGGTCAGCGGCACGTCTCGCAATGTGCTGCTGGCCTGTGATCCTGTGGATTATCCTGAGCAGCGCGCTTATTTGGGCTCGATCGTGGGGCGTTTCGCCAATCGTATCGGCAACGCCCGTCTGGAGCGGGATGGGCAAGAATGGCAGATCGATGCCAACGAGGGCACCACCTGCCTGCACGGGGGCAGCCACTCCCTGCACAACCGGGAGTGGCAACTGGCCGAGCTGGCCGAAGATCGCATCCGTCTGCAAACCCGGCTGGCCGACGGCGAGCAGGGTTTCCCTGGCAATCTGGACGTGACGGTGGAATACCGGCTGGAGCAGACCGATCTGGTGATCGCGTTGAGCGCCACCACAGATGCACCGACCCCGGTCAACCTCACCAGCCACGCCTATTTCAATCTGGATGGCGGTAACGTGCGTGACCATCGCATCACCATCAATGCGGATCGCTATCTGCCGACCGATGAGCACTCGCTGCCGCTTGGCATCGCACCGGTCGAAGGGGTATTCGATTTGCGGCATGGCAAGCGGGTCGGGGAGCAGTGGATGACCCACTCGCAGCAGGAGAAATGCCTGGGATTCGATCACTGCTTCTTGTTTGATGACGCCTCGTCCGCACCACAGGCCACTCTGATGGCAGGGGATGGCAGCCTGCTCATGGAGATGCATACCGACCAGCCGAGCGTCCAGCTCTACACCGGCAACTGGTTGGCCGGCGCGCCCAAGCGCGGGGGTGGGCATTGGGGAAACTATCAGGGGATCTGTCTGGAGGCGCAGCAATTGCCAGACAGCCCGAACCGTCCAGAATTGGGCGACCCTTGGTTGATGCCAGGTGAACGTTATCAACACGTTACCCGTTATCGGCTCATCCCGGTCGTGGCGTGACTCATTGAAGGGGCGCGTCAAGTCGCCCCTTTGTCGCACCTCTTCCGCCCATCGGCTTCATCATGACCGCATTCAACACAGAAAAGGAACGAAACATGCTGCCCGCAGCTTTATGGCCTCGCGCCATTGCGATATCAGTCGTGCTTTGCGTCTCGGTATTATGGCTTGATGCCGATTATCTCGGCCTATGCGCAGCCTTCTTGACCACAGGATCTTTTGCACTACAAGTGCTGCAGATACTGAAAACCAGGGAGACCAAAGCGATCTCGAACAGCATGTATCTCGCGTTCAGTTGCGGCGTGCTGTGCTGGCTGGTGTATGGCCTTCAGATCGGCGACATCCCCCTTATCATTGCCAATGCCATCACGCTGGCCTTGGCATGCACAGTGTTGCTGCTCAAACTGAAAAACGAATATCTACGCATTCATTAGCTGACCGAGTGGTGGACAAGGCCACTCAGTACCCATCATGGGCTTCTCATTTTTGATTCTTACCACACACTTTCGCGGGCATGACGGCATAAATCTCAGCACGATCCGTGGCATAAGGCGTCGCTGTGCCACAGGCCGTCGAGAGGGGGTCAAAGGCGGTTAACTGGCTGGCCCCTGGTCGAGGCGCGGATCAGCAACTCGCCCTCCAACTTCATCTGCAAAGCGATGGGCTTCTCTCCTTGCGCCAGTTGCAACAAGGTATCCACCGCCTGTTTGCCCATCTCGTCGTAAGGCAGTTCAATGGAACTCAAAGGAGGCTCCATTTCGCTGGCCAGCATCTGGTTGTCGTGGCCGGCCACCAGAATGTCTTCCGGGATGCGCAACCCCGCCTCGGCAATCGCCTGATAGCAACCCTGGGCCATGTAATCGCTGCAACAGAAGATGCCATCAGGCGGCTGAGGCAGTGCCAGCAGTTGCCGGGTCTGTTCATAGGCCTCGTGCAGCGACCAGTTGCCCACGCGCACCCATTGTGGTTCAGGGATCAGATCGTGGTTGATCAGCGCCTGACGATACCCTTCCAACCGCAGGCTGTTCGCTTCCATCCAGGGCTCTCCCTGAATAAGTGCGACCCGTTTGCAACCTTGATCCAGCAGGTGTGCCGTCACCTTATAGCCCGCTAACTTATCGGCAGGCAGGATGGAATAGCGCTCGGGCAAGCTCGTGGCTTCCAGATAACAGTTGAGCAACACGGTAGGTACCTGTGGGGAGAGCTCCATCTCGGCGAGTTGCCTTGTCATGGAGGAGGCGAAGATCATCCCCAGATAATCCCCCTGATTGATCTCCTGTTCGATCAGTCTGGTGAGCTCCGCGCTGTTGCGATAATCGAAGGTAACCAACATGCGATCAGCCTCCCAAGCACGTTCATTGCAGGCATTGATCGCATCGAGAAAAGGGTCATAGGAGGTGAGGCCATTGAATACGAAAGCAATTTTTCGCGCAGATGGCCCCCTGGGTAGATGTTCGGCTCGCTTATGCTGGTAACCCAGCTCGACCGCTTTCTCGAGCACTCTGCGCCGTGTTTCGTCCGCCAGCTTGATGGTGGTCGAGCCATTGAGCACGAGTGAGACCGTTGATTGGGAGACGCCAGCAGCCGCGGCGATGGCACTCATGGTGATGCGTTTATTGTTCATCGGTATGACCATAATGTGAGCGGTACCGCCCAGATAATAATATTAATTATTTACCTTCCATCATGACTCATGATTACGGGCATGAGCAAGTAGTACAAGCGCTTTCGGAGACGATACAGGAGTTATCTGGCACAAAGCGATAACCCCGAGGAGACAACAGCTCGCCAACTCCAACTTGAAAACACCTTAAATTTGTTCGTTTTGTGACTGATCCCAGAATTCTATCCTTCATCATTTGCAACCAAAGTTATTAGCTAATAATAATTAGCAAATAGACACAAATAATTAGTAAAGAGGTTCTCCGATGGCGGTACAACAGTGGTCAACAGAACGGGCTTGGCAGTGGTGGGATAAACAACCTTGGCTACTGGGCTTCAACTACCTGCCCCGTACGGCGGTCAACTGGACCGAGATGTGGCAGGCCGAGACCTTCGATCCCACCATCATCGATCAGGAGTTGGCCTGGGCCAGCGAACTGGGCTACAACACCCTGCGCACCAATTTGCCGTTTATTGTCTGGCAACATGATCGTGATGGCCTGATCGCACGGATCGAGCAATTCCTCACCCTGTGCGGCAAACACGATATCCGCGTGATGATGACCCTGATGGATGACTGCGGTTTTTCTGGTGATCATCCCTATTTGGGTAGTCAGAAACCACCGCGGGACGATGTTCACAACAGTCAGGCGGCAGCAAGTCCAGGCCGCAACATCGTCACTGACCCGACCCAATGGCACGAGCTGGAGCGTTACATCCGCGATCTGGTGCGTACCTTCGCCAATGACGAACGGATCTTCATCTGGGATCTCTACAACGAGCCGACCAACCGCGGCATCTTCTCGGAAGGCGATGTCGAGGTGCGTTTCGATGAATCGCTGGAGACATATGCCCA
Organism: Aeromonas sp. QDB31; assembly: GCF_027707605.1. NCBI lineage: Bacteria > Pseudomonadati > Pseudomonadota > Gammaproteobacteria > Aeromonadales > Aeromonadaceae > Aeromonas > Aeromonas sp. QDB31. Next base: position 71,953 of record NZ_JAPCIX010000011.1, read on the forward strand.
CTATCTGATGGAACTGGCCTTCGTCTGGGCCCGGGAGGAGAACCCCATCCAGCCGCTCACCGTCGGCGCCTGGCATGCCCCCTACAGCATCGGTCAGGGAGATGCGGAATTTACCCCGGAAAACACCTTCACCCACCCCACCGACCGGCGGGCCATGGCGCTGTCTGATGTCATCACCTTCCACTCCTATCAGCGCATGGAGGGGTTGAAGATCTCTCTGGAGGTGGTCGGCAGCTATCGCCGTCCTATGCTCTGCACCGAGTGGCTGGCACGCCATGTCGGCAGCACGGTGGAGCAGCAATTACCCCTGTTCAAGGAGCTGAAGATTGGCGCCTATCAGTGGGGCCTGGTGAAAGGCAAAACCCAGACCCATTTACCCTGGCCCTTCGTTCGCAATATCGACCCCGACTGGCGCCGGGTCTGGTTCCATGATCTGCTGGAAGAGGACGGCACCCCCTACTCCGCCAGCGAAACAGCACTTATCCGCGCATTGACCCGCTCATAACACAAGAAGGACGCCACAGCGGTGGCGCTCTTCACAACCCATTCATGTCCTAGAGGTTGGCAGATGACAGACCAAAAGATACAAAATAGAGAGCTGGCGGGATATTTCAGCTACGCCGTCGGGCAATGCCTCAGCTTCGGCCTGGTGGGTTCCTTCATTCTCTATTTTTACACCGATATTCTTGGAATATCGCCTGCTGCGGCCGGGGCCATTTTCCTCGTCGCCCGTATTTGGGATGCCATCAACGATCCCCTCATTGCCGGCTATATGGATACGCTGAATTTCAAGCGCGGCAAATTTACCCCCTATATGTTGTGCGTGCCCTTCCTGATCGCGGGCGTCACCTCCCTCAGCTTCATCGGCCTGGATCTGCCGATGGCGACCAAGGTGGCCTATGCGGCGGTGACCTATATCGCCTGGGGCATGATCTACACCCTCTCCGATGTGCCGTTCTGGACCATGTCGTCTGTCATGAGCCAGGAGCCGCAAGAGCGCGCCAAAGCCGTGACCGTCGCCATGCTGGGGGTCAATATCGGCATCGGCGGTGCCTCCATCATCTTCCCGAAGCTCACCGAGCTGTTTGCCGCGACCAGCAGCACCAAGGGCTACATGGAAGGCGCCCTCTGCCTGATGCTGATCGCCCTGCCGCTGATGGTGATCGGCGCCAGCCAGATGAAGGAGCGCGTCAAGCCCAACCCGGATGACAAGATCACCATCAGGGACTCCTTCCGCGTCCTGCGGGCCAACAAACCGCTGGCTTATGTGCTGGGCTCCTTCTTCTGCAATGTCTTCTTCAACCTGGCGACCGGGCTCTACATCTTCTTCTTCACCTACAACATGGGTGACGCCGGGTTGCTCTCGGTGATGGGGACCATAGGCGTGGCCACCTCCATGGCCTGCATGCTGGTGCCGGTGTTGACCAAGCGCTTCAGAAAACGTGATCTCTTCCTGATGCTCACTATGCTGGAGATCGCCCTGCGCGTCGGTTTCTACACGGCGGGTTACGACAACCTGATATTGGTGTTCGGCTTCCTCGCCCTGATCCATGCCGCCAACGTCATCACCAACCCGCTGATCTCCGCCATGCTCAGCGAAACTATTGAATACGCAGAACTAAAATCTGGTCGCCGCTGTGCCGCCATCGCCTTCTCAGGGCAGACCTTTACCGGAAAATTAGCCTGGGCCATTGCGGGCGGGATCTCCGGCACCCTGCTGATCTGGCTTGGTTATCAACCGAATACAGCGCAGACTCAAGCAACGATGGATGGGCTGTTTATCTGTATATCTCTGGTACCAATCTTGGGCAGCATAATGCGTATTATTATCATGACACGGTACAACTTCACCGAAGATAAACATGCCAGGGTGCGTCACGCCTTGATAAAATGGCGCTCGAACAACCCTATTTAAACTGACTGAATGGTGTAACCTGGTTCGGTGTCTGGCGATAACTAGATCTGTACAACCCATATCTATCAAGATCTGCTGACATAGCTCCCCGCTAGCCCTCAAAAGGGCTACGACTGAGTGGCAAGTTATCCAATTTAAGGATGAATAGCCTTGAGTTTCGTAGAAACTGGACTGATCCCCGGTGTTGGATCAGGGACTCCTTGCACAGTATCTCGCCACTTGGTTCACCCTATGCAAAAACATGCCAGAAACTGGGGCTGCAAGGTTGACACCCCAGTCCAGAAAGGGTTTAATGCGCGCCGTTGCCCAGATAGCTCAGTCGGTAGAGCAGGGGATTGAAAATCCCCGTGTCGGCGGTTCGATTCCGTCTCTGGGCACCAATAATTCCTCCTTAGTTCAGTCGGTAGAACGGCGGACTGTTAATCCGTATGTCGCTGGTTCAAGTCCAGCAGGAGGAGCCAAATTCGAAAGGCCTGCTCATCTGAGCGGGCCTTTCTGCATCTCCCCTTCCCGAAATGTCATCCCCTAATAGCGATTCTCGTCACCGTGCCAGACATGACCGGCAGAACATGCCCGGGCGACCTCGTGACAAGGATCATCGGCATGAGAGCGGAAGAAGTGCTGATCTTGTTGCAGCAGGAGCGAACTCATCGAGTGGCTGATACCGGCCAGAGCCTCGCCAGCGGTCAATCCTGCAACCCGGTGATCTGTGGCCAAATGAGCCAGTACCCTTTCACGACTATTCATGATCGCCTCCCTCTGTGGATCCCGTCGTAAATTGACCATAGCAGCAGGTATCAGACTACCGCAAACCCGCGCCAGCAAAGGGCTCCAGGCCGGTCCACCCCTGCCGAAAAAGGGAGACAAATGAAAAGGCCCACCCTGTCGGACGGGCCTTCCATACCTGCTAGCCGCCGTTACAGGCCGCCAGCAACAGGGTCGCCCCGCAGGTGGCGCTGAATACCAGCAACCCCGCCTGCAGCACTCCCTCAGGATCCGTCTCTTTTCTTCTCTTTCTGAACCTTGTCCATCGCGGCTTCATCGAGCCCACCTCGTCCTGTTGTGTCCAGCTCCCCTGCCCTCTTCGGCAGGCCGCTCATCTTGATCCCGGTTCAGCTCAAGGTCAATCGGTCCGCAACCATAAACCGGCTAGGTACACAAGAGAGTCTCTCGTCATCGGCTGCTCATTATCGGGAAAACCGGCGTGACCCTTCTGCGAGCCAGGGCTATGATGAGGCCGACGATTTCCGACCCCAGGGAGACCCCAGATGAGCAGCCCCTTGCACTACGTGCTGGATGGCATCCATTGCGAGCCACACTTCTTCACCGTGCCCCTCGACCACCAGAAACCGGATGACGAGAAGAGCATCACTCTGTTTGGCCGCACTCTCTGTCGCCAGGACAGGCTGGATGACGAGCTGCCCTGGCTGCTCTATCTACAGGGGGGGCCGGGCTTTGGCGCCCCGCGCCCGACCGCGAGCGGCGGCTGGATCAAGCGGGCCCTGCAGGAGTTTCGGGTGCTGCTGCTCGATCAGCGCGGCACTGGCCACTCCACCCCCATCAGTGCCGCGGCGCTGGCCGGGCTCACCCCGGGGGAGCAGGCCGACTACCTCGGCCATTTTCGCGCCGACAGCATAGTGCGGGACGCCGAATACATTCGCGAGACCCTGAGCCCGGACCGGCCCTGGAGCCTGCTTGGCCAGAGCTTCGGCGGCTTTTGCAGCCTCACCTATCTCTCCCTGTTCCCAGGCAGCCTGCACGAGGTCTACCTCACCGGCGGCGTGGCCCCCATAGGTCGCAGCGCGGACGAGGTCTACCGCGCCACCTATCAACGGGTGGCGGACAAGAATCGCGCCTTCTTCGCCCGCTTCCCCCATGCCCAGGCCATCGCCAACCGGCTGGCGACCCACCTGCACCGCCACGACGTCCGCCTGCCGAACGGCCAGCGCCTGACGGTGGAGCAGTTGCAGCAACAGGGGCTGGATCTCGGCGCCAGCGGCGCCTTCGAGGAGCTCTACTACCTGCTGGAGGACGCCTTCATCGGCGAGGAAATCAACCCCGCCTTCCTCTACAAGATGCAGGCCATGCAGCCGTTCAACACCAATCCTGTGTTCGCCATTTTGCACGAGGCCATCTATTGCGAAGGAGCTGCCAGCAACTGGGCGGCCGAGCGGGTCAGGGGCGAGTTCCCGGCCCTGGCCTGGGCGCCCGGCAAGGATTTCACCTTCACCGGCGAGATGATCTTCCCCTGGATGTTCGAGCAGTTCCGCGAGCTGATGCCGCTCAAGGAGGCCGCCCACCTGCTGGCCAAGAAGGCCGATTGGGCCCCCCTCTACGACCAGGCGCAACTGGCTAAGAACCCGGTGCCGGTGGCCTGCGCCGTCTATGCCGAGGACATGTACGTGGAGTTCGACTACAGCCGCGATACCCTCAGGGGCCTTGGCAACAGCCGCGCCTGGATCACCAACGAGTACGAGCACAACGGCCTGAGAGTCGACGGCGAGCAGATCCTGGACAGACTCATCCGCTTGAACCGGGGCTGCTGATCCCCCGCGGGCGACGAGCCCGCCATAACAAGAATATCGAGGGCGGCCCATGAGCCGCCCCGCCCTGTCGGAAGCAACACAAAACAACAAGGACACCCTTTGGATCATCCGGAAATCTCGGCCGGCTGGCTGAGCCGCCTCTTCTATCACTGGACGGGCCCGCTGCAACGCAAGGGGCTGACCGAGCCCCAGGTCGGTCTCGACGATCTCTACCCCCTGCTGCCGGAAGACAGGCGCGACGCGCGGGCCGATGCCTTCCTCGCGCTCACCGCGAGTGCGCCGGTGCGCCCTTGGCCCATCATGGCCTTTATCTGGCGCCACTACCGCCGCCGCATCGGCCTGCTCACCCTGTTGCAGCTGATCGGCATGCTGGCCACCCTGGCCAGCCCCTGGCTGCTCAACCACAGCATGACCCAGCTCGGCACCGGGGCCAGCACCGGCCACAAGCTGTTGCTGGCCTTCGCCCTGTTTGCCTCGGTGCTCGCCGCCGGCATGCTGGCGGAGCACTCCCTGCAGCTGGCGCTCAAGATGCACGTCCCCATTCGCCGCCTGCTGGCCGAGTCCCTGCTCGCCAAGGTGATGAAACTCGGCGGCAAGAGCTTCGATGACAGGGCCGGTGGCCGGGTACAGAACCTCATCAACCGGGACGTGTGGGACATCACCTGGATATTGGCGGATCCCGCCATGCCGCTCACCATGGCACTGCAGCTGGCGGGCACCATAGCCCTGCTGGTGTGGCAGGTGGGCAGCGCCGGCCTGGTGGGCTTTGCGGTGCTCACCCTGCTGCTGCTGCTCTCCACCCGGGTGGTGCGCCGCATGAACCAGCAGGAGCAGCAGCTCAAGCGCCAGCAGGACGAGCGCAACGGCATACTGGCGGAATACATCAAGAAGCTGCGGCTGGTGCGCCAGAACGGTCTCGGCACCTTCTTCACCCGGGCGGCCAACACCAAGCGCCAGCAGGAACTCGTGGTGCTCGGCCGGGTGCTCAAGCTCGATGCCATCAACAGCTTCCTGATGATGAGCACCCCGCTGCTGGTGACGCTCGCCACCTTCACCACCTATCTGGCCTCGGGCCAGAGCCTGACCCTGCCCCAGGTGTTCATCACCATCGCCCTGTTCGCGGTGCTGCGGATCCCCATGATGCGGCTGCCCTACCTCATCCGCACCCTGATCAACTTCAATACGGGCTTCAACCGGCTGTGCGAGTTCTTGAATGGCCCGGAGCAGCATCGGGATCTCACCGACCCCAGCCTGCCGGCAGGCAGCCTGGGGCTAGACCGCGTCACCGCCCTGCACCAGCAAAAAATGGTGTTGCAGGACGTCAGCCTCAGCATCCAGCCGGGGGAGCTGGTGGGGATCACCGGGGCGACCGGTGCGGGCAAGAGCTGCCTGCTGCACCTGGTCGCCGGTTTTGACAACGACTTCGAGGGGAGCATCCGCCGCAACGGCCGGGTGGCGCACCTTGGCCACAAACCCTGGCTGATGAACGACAGCATCCGCAACAACATACTGTTCGGCCAACCCTGGCACGAGGATCGCTACCACTGGGTTCTTGGTGCCTGCGCCCTCACCATGGATCTGGGACTGCTGAGCCACGGGGATCAGACTCTGGTGGGTGAGCTCGGCACCCGCCTCTCCGGCGGTCAGCAGCAGCGAGTCGCCCTGGCCCGCGCCCTCTATGCAGAGGCCGACATCCTGCTGCTGGACAACCCCCTGTCAGCACTGGATCCCATCGTCTCGGCCCAGGTGCTGGAGCAGGGGCTCGCCTTCAAACCGGGACCGACCCGGCTGCTGGTGAGCCACGATCCGGACGTACTAGCCCACTGCGATCGGGTGATCCGTATCGAGCAGGGCCGGCTGGTGGAGCTCGACGCCCGCCAGTTGGCGGATCTTATCCAGCATCCGCTCCCCGCCCCCATGGTGGCGCCTCAGGAGGCGGAGCAGTTCAGCGAAGAAAAAGTGGTGGAAGGCAAGGTGGACTGGGGGCTGTTCGGCTTCATGTGGCAGCGCCTGGCCGCCCCCGGCGCCATCCTGATCGCCCTGATGCTCACGCTAGGTCAGGAGGGGCTGCGCATCGCCTCGGATCTCTGGCTCGGCGGCAAGGCCGAGGTGAGCGATGTGGGCACCCTGCTCGGCATCTATGTGCTGTTGGGGGCAGGATCGCTGGTCTGCATCATGGTGGTGCGGGTCATCAACTACAAACTCGGCCTCAAGCTGGCCTGGACCCTGTTCGACGGCATGCTGGGCCGCATCAGCCGCGCCCCCATGGCCTTCTTCGACAAGGTGCCCCAGGGGCGCATCCTCAACCGCTTCGACCGGGATCTCGGGGAGGCCCAGGAGGTGCTGCTGTCCATGCTGATGGGGCTGTTCGGCATGCTGGTCTCTGTGCTGCTGCAGGTGGTGGTCATCGGCATCAACATTCCCCTGCTGCTGCTCATCGCCCCCCTGGTGGGCTGGGCGCTCTACGTGCTGCAACGGCGCTACCGGGCGGTGCAGCTCAAGCTGCGGCGCCAGTCCTCGGTGCTGCGTTCCCCGCTCTACATCAGCATCAGCGAGACCATTCGCGGTGCCCCCGCCCTGCGTCTGGCCGGGGCCGAACGCTTCGCCCTGGATCAGGTGCTGCATCACTATGACAACAACCTACGCAGCTGGTACACCACCACCTCCATCAACCGCTGGCTCGGCATGCACCAGACCCTGCTCTCCGCCGCCCTGGTGGGGGCAGTGGCACTGATGGTGGCCTTTGGCAACAGCCCGCTGCTGGGGGCCGTGGCCATCACCTACGCCTTCACCGCCTCGGCCATGCTCAACTCCCTGATCCGTACCTTCGCCGAGGTGGAACAGGTGATGAACGCAGTGGAGCGGGTGCGTGAATACAGTGAGATTGAGAGCGAGCGCCAGGAGGGAGAGGCCCTCGCCACGCCCCATCCGGCGGTGCGTTTTGACAACCAGGGACTGCGCTACCCGGGTGCAAGCCAGTGGGCCCTGCACAGGGTCAACTTCGAGCTGGCCCCCGGCGAGAAGGTGGGGGTCTGTGGCCGCACAGGGGCGGGCAAGAGCTCCCTGCTCGGGGTGCTGCAGGCCATGTATCCGGCATCCCAGGGGGAGATCTACTACGGCGAGCAGCCGCTCTCTGCCCTGGCGCCGGAGGCAGTGCGCGCACTCTATGACACCGTCTCCCAGATCCCCCTCACCTTCTTCGGCACCCTGCGTGCGAATCTCTCCCCCCTGAGCGAGCAGAGCGACGCCGCGCTGGAACAGGCGCTGGCCCGGGTCGGCCTGGCCGAACGTTGCGCCGGCCGACTGGACGAAGATCTCGACAGGCTGCAACTCTCCGCCGGCGAGACCCAGTTGCTGGTGATCGCCCGCATTCTGCTGTCCCACCGCCCGCTCATCGTGCTGGACGAGGCTACCTCGGATCTCAGTCACGGCGGCATGCGCAAGATGGCGGAGCTGCTCTATCGCTACCGGCCCGAGGCCAGCTATCTGGTGATCGCCCACCATCTGGAGCCGCTGCTGTCGGTGGACAAAGTCGTGGTGATGGAGGCAGGTACCGTGGTGGAGCAGGGATCGCCGGTCAGCCTGTTGGCCAATCCGGGCTCCCGCTTCCATCAGCTGTTCGCCGGTCAGGTGAACCGCCAGGTGGGAGAGCTGACGGGCTGAAACAAGGAGGGCTGCCCCAGGGCAGCCCTCCTTTCGCCACAGTCACAAGGTATCAGCGCTCCATGATCTGGGTAACATCGTCCTGCTTGATCATGACCTCCCGCCCCTCGGCATCGTAGTAGCGGTACATGCCGGTGCTCTCGTCCAACTTGGGCTTGCTGTCGGTGGTGATCATCTTGCCGTCCTTGGTACTCATTATGTATTGGGAGCTGCATGCCACCAGCCCCAAGGCACACACCATGATCATCATCAGCTTTTTCATCTGCTTTAATCTCCGCTTTCATCCTTACCTCAAGGACGTCTGTTGAAGATTAGTTCAATGAAATCAATCCGTTCAAAAAACTCTGCAAAACTGGATCCATATCAAGAATCAACTCCCCATCTCAGCCCCCTGAATGCTCAAAGGCCGGACATGAGTCCGGCCTTTGACTGGGCAACGCATCCGCGTCATCAGCCCTGTGGCTTGCGCTCACCGGTGACGGTGGGGTTCGCAGGATCCGAGCTCCACTCGTACCAGCCGCCGTCGTAGACGCTGATCCGCTTCCAGTCCATCAGCCAGGCGTAGAAGAAGGCCTCGGAGGCGCGCCAGCCGGTACCGCAGTAGAAGGCGGCCTGCTGGGTCGGTTCGATGTCCCACTCATCCCACATGGCGAGGATCTCGCTAGCCGGCTTCATGGTGCCGTCCGGGTTGTGGAAGTCACTCATGCTGTTGGCATCCACGCCGCCGCGACCCCACTTGGCGCCGGGAATGTCGCCCTTGGGCTTGATGTAGCTGTAGCCGGAGGTGTTGCCGACAAACTCATCCCAGGTGCGCACGCTGACCAGGGCGCCATCGGGTTGCTCGAGCAGCGCCTTGGCCTGGCTCAGGGTGGTGTAGTACTCGGGATGGGCCGGAATGGACACGCCAAACTCCTTCACCGGCTCAAACTTGTTCGCCAGACCGGTCTCGGTGCGCAGGTGCTGCACGAACCAGGCATCCAGGCCGCCATCCAGCAGGCGTACGTCTTCCACCCCGGCATACATCATCAGATGGGCGGCGCGGGCCGCCGCCATGGTGTTGCGACCATAGAGGATGACGGTGGTGTCGTGGCGGATGCCGTTCTCCAGCAGCAACTGCTTGAGGGCTTCGTCAGAGACCTTGTTCCACAGCGGCTCCGCCTCCAGGCGGTTGGTGTCGATGTAACCAGCCCCCGGAATGTGGCTCAGCAGATAGGCCTTGGGAGCCCCCCAGTCCACTTCGAACACCTTCCACTCCCCCTTGGGGGCGGCAGCCACCGGCTTGCCTGCCTGCAGATCGGCGAGCCAGAGCGGATAGACCAGTTGCTGCCAGCGGGCCAGGTGCTCGCGCGGCGCGCTCTGCCAGCCCTGCAGCTCGAACAGCTGCTTGATGCCCTGCTGGCGCAGCAGGCGGGCCACCTCGGCCACTTCCCGCGGTGCGCCGTAGAGAGCGACCGGGAGATCGGCCTTCAGCCCCTTGCTCGCGAGCGCCTTGGGCCACTCTTCGTCACTGTATTTCCACTCGGCGGAGAGGTGCTCGGCACCGGCCACATGGCCACCCTGCGTCTCGCCCGCCATGGGCCAGCCCTGGTAGAAGTAGCTGGGGCGGGTATCCAGAATCACGGCCTGCTTCGCCTTGGCATCCGCCAGGGAGAGGGAAGGTAGTTCGGCGGCCAGGGCGGGCCAGGCACACCAGAGCAGCAAGGCGGCCAGGCCGCTTCGCCACAGTCCTGTCATTCGTTTCATGATGTTGTCTCGATGCATAGTGAACAAAGTTAAAAAATGGAGCGCCCCAGGCGCTCGGCCAGCAGCTCCAGCGCCGCCGTGCCCGCCAGGGAGTTGCCCGCCTTGTTGAGCTCGGGGGACCAGACACAGACCGTCAGCTCGCCGGGGATCAGCGCCATGATGCCGCCCCCCACCCCGGACTTGCCCGGCATGCCGACCCGATAGGCAAAATCACCGGCTTCGTCATAGAGGCCGCAGGTGGCGAGCAGGGCGTTGACCTGCTTGGTGGTGCGGGCAGGCAGCAGGGGCGTCGTCTCACCGAGCGGCACGCCACGGTTGGCCAGATAGATGAATGCCCTGGCCAGATCGACGCAGCTCATGCGGATGGCACAGGCATTGAAGTAGCTCTGCAGCACCTTGTCCACCTCGTTCTCGAAGTTGCCATAGGCCTTCATCAGGTAGGCGATGGCGGCGTTGCGGGCGGCGTGCTGATATTCGGAGCGGGCCACCACCTGGTCCGCCATGATGGCCGGATTGCCGCACAGGCGCCGCACCAGTTCCAGGGTACGCTGCCGGGGGGCGGTGAGCCGGGTCTCCAGCAGATCGCTCACCACCAGGGCACCGGCATTGATGAAGGGGTTGCGGGGAATGCCGTGCTCGAATTCAAGCTGCACCAGCGAGTTGAACGGCTGGCCTGACGGCTCCTTGCCCACCCGGGCCCAGATCTCCTCCTCCTGATAGAGGGTGAGTGCCAGCGTGAGGCTCAGGGCCTTGGAGATGCTCTGGATGGAGAAGGGCTCGAAGGCGTCACCGGCGGTGAACAGCTCCCCCTCCACGGTACAGACGGCGATCCCGAGCCTGTCCGCCGGCACCTGCGCCAGCGCGGGAATATAATCGGCCACCTTGCCCTGCCCGAGCAGCGGACGCACCTCTTCCAGGATGCTGGCCAGTAATTCGGATGACAACACCATCGACGATTCCATGAGATGAGACGAGGTGAGGCGAGGCTCACCGACAAAAATCCCGCCGGCGGCGGGATTTTCTATGTGCCCGTGACAGGCAATCCGATATCAGGCCGGCTCACCGTACCAGAGGTCGAACAGCTCGGTGACCACCACCGCTTCCATCCCCTTGCCTTCCAGCCAGGATTTGACGACGGCGCGGTCTTCTTCGGTACACTTGCCCAGTTGCTGGGTACAGATCATGCCTTCCCAGGCCAGGTGGCCCGAACCGGCGAAGGCCAGTTTACGGGGTTCAACAACCTCATCGATCATCGCATCGACTACCGCATCGATGGTCTCTTCGGCAGTGCCGACCGGGAAGTTGAAACTGATGTCGAAACCCATTTCCTGGAATTCATCGACGCGCAGTTTCTTACGCAGACGGCGGCTACGATTGGCCATGATAGCTCCTCAAGTTAGTGGATACGCGAGTTGACGCGCCAGCTTAGCTGACACGTTTGAAAATCAGATCCCAGACCCCGTGACCCAGACGATGGCCACGTTGTTCGAATTTGGTCAGCGGGCGCCAGTCGGGGCGCTCCACCCAGTTGCCGGTGGCGGAGGTGTTCTCGTACCCTTCGGCGGCACTCATCACTTCCAGCATGTGTTCGGCGTAGTTTTCCCAGTCGGTGGCCATGTGGAAGACGCCACCGATGGCGAGCTTCTGGCGAATGTCCTGAGCAAACGCCGGCTGCACGATGCGGCGCTTGTGGTGACGGCTCTTGTGCCAGGGGTCCGGGAAGAACAGCTGCAGGCAGGCGAGCGAGCCGTTCGGGATCATGTGCTCCAGCACTTCCACCGCATCGTGACAGATCACGCGCAGGTTGGTGACGCCCGCCTCCTGGGCGGTGCCGAGGCAGGCACCCACACCGGGAGAGTGTACCTCAATGCCGATGAAGTTCTTCTCGGGGGCATTCTTGGCCATCTCCACCAGGGAGGCGCCCATGCCGAAGCCTATTTCCAGCACCACCGGGGCCTCGCGGCCAAACAGCGCCACCATGTCCAGCGGCGCCGGTGCGAAATCGATGCCCATGACCGGCCAGAGCTCTTCCAGAGCCTTCTCCTGCCCTTTGGTCAGGCGGCCTTCGCGACGGACGAAGCTGCGGATCTTGCGCATGAACTTGCCGTCTTCGTTAAATACATCTTGGGTCACAGGCATAATTGTCTCGTTATTTCATCAATCCGGGTAACAGAACCGGGGGCCATCCGGGTTAAGGGCGACCTGGGTGGTTCGTTATTTCATCAATCGGCAAAAACAGGGGAGCGAATTATCCCAAGATAGGCCCAAGGCGCAAGTGTTTCGCACAACAAATCCCCCCTGACTGACCAATTCCGCCCCTGCGGTTGACAAATGCCACCCCCTTCACAGAATCTCCCGGGCGTCAGGTGCATCCTGACGCGGAAAAATAAAACCATACACAACAAAGGATTGCAGTATGAAAAAAGCCCTGTTGACCCTCGTCATCCCGTCCCTGCTGGCCGGGTGCAACACCTCTGACAATGACTCCCAGCCCCCTGCGCCCGCCACCCAGGCCTATGAATACCTGGTGCAACTGAGCTCGAGCGCCGAGGGGATAGGCGCCAGACCCACGGGGACCGAGGCCGAAACCCGCGCCGCCGCCTGGATCCAGGATCATCTGACTGGCTGGGGCTACGAGGTGCAGAACCAGCCCTTCAGCTACACCCGGGGCGGCACCGACAGAACCTCCCAGAATCTGGTCGCCGAACTCAAGGGTCAGAGCGACAAGGTGATCCTGATCGGTGCCCACTATGACAGCACCGGCGAGAAGAAGGGATCCGAAGGTGCCACCGACAACGGCGCCGGTGTCGCAGCCCTGCTGGCGGTCGCAGAGGCGCTCAAGGATCAAACCCTGCCCTACACGGTGCGCTTCGCCTTCTTCGGAGCGGAGGAAAACGGCCTCAACGGCTCCAGGGCCTATGTCGCCAGCCTCGACGGCGACGCCGTCGCCAAGCTGCTGGCCATGGTGAACTACGACACCATCGCCGGGGGCGACATCGTCTATGTCCACTCCGCCCACTCCGACGTGGCCGAGTACAACTGTGCCGAGCCGAGCCGCTACAGCTTCGATCCCAAGGTGCGCGATCGCCTGCTGGCCATCTCCAAGCAGAGCGCCACCCCCTTCGCCATCCACCCCAGCTACGACGGTTACCCGGAAGGGGAAACTGGCAGCTGGTCGGATCACGCCCCCTTCGCCTGTCTAGGGGTGCCGATCGCCTATGTGGAGGCCACCAACTTCACCATCAACGGGGAGGATGGTTATGACGGCTACTCCCAGAGCACCAACCCGGCGCTGTGGGATTGCTACGACGAAACCAGCAAGAGCGCCTGCGATCGGGACAGCGAGACCCAGTGGGGCAAGATCTGGCACACCGAGCACGACCGCCTCGACAAGATGGCCGAGCTATTCCCGGGCCGGGTCCAGCAGCAGCTCGGTGCCAACACGGAGCTGATGATCAGCTTCCTCAAGGCGCCGGGGATCTGAGTGCCCCATCCCGACCGATGAACAACTGGCAGGGCTTTTTGCGCCCTCGGCCAGGGTCGAAGCGATAAAATTCGGGCAGGTGCCAAACCTGCCCTTTTTTATGGATTTTTGTGACAGCCATTGCCTCATTTCTTAAATCTGATACAAACGGATAACCTGGCGGTTGAATGGAGCGACCGCCACCTAGTCAGAGAGAACCCTATGCAGCCGTTTTTTGCCCAGCGCTTCGAGAAGGTCGAGCCTTCGTTTATCCGTGAAATCCTCAAAGTCGCCGCCAATCCGGAGATCATCTCCTTCGCCGGCGGCCTGCCCAATCCTCACCTGTTCCCGGTCAAGGCCATCGAGCAAGCCTGCCAGGACGTGCTGCGCGAGCAGGGCGCTGCGGCGCTGCAATACGCCACCACCGAAGGTTTCGCCCCGCTGCGCCAGTACATCGCCGACCGCTACCTGAGCCGCCACGGCATGGAGGTCAACCCGGACAACATCCTCATCACCAGCGGCTCCCAACAGGCGCTGGATCTGCTGGGCAAGGTGCTGGTGGACGAGGGGCAGGATCTGATCATCGAAGAGCCGGGCTACCTAGGTGCCATCCAGGCGTTCTCCGTCTATCAACCGAACTTCAAGCCCATCACCCTCGGGGAAGAGGGACTGGATCTGGCCGCGCTGGATGCGCTGCTGGAGCAGGGTTCCAGCGCCAGGCTGCTGTACGGCGTGCCGAACTTCCAGAACCCGAGCGGGGTCTCTTACAGCCGCGCCAACCGTGAGGCCCTGGCCGAGCGGCTGGTGCGCCACGATCTGCTGATGGTGGAAGACGACCCTTATGGCGAGCTGCGCTTCGAGGGGGAACATCTTCCCCCCATCGCCAAGCTGGCACCGAACAATACCGTGCTGCTCGGCTCCTTCTCCAAGACGGTGGTACCCGCGTTCCGTCTGGGCTGGATGCTGGTGCCGGACTGGCTGCGCAAGAAGGTGACCATCGCCAAGCAGGCCACGGATCTGCACAGCAACGCCTTCAGCCAGCAGGTGCTGCACCGCTTCCTGACCGATCACTCGCTGGATGCCCATCTGGAGAAGATCAAGGAGGTCTATGGCCGCCAGCGGGCCGCCATGGAGGCCGCCCTGAGCCGTCATTGCCCGCCCGGCGTCAGCTACACCCGTCCCGAGGGAGGCATGTTCCTCTGGCTGACCCTGCCGCCCAGCGTCAGTGCCATGGCCCTGTTCGACGAGGCGATCAAGGAGAAGGTGGCCTTCGTGCCCGGTGCTCCCTTCTATGTGCGCCCCGAGATCCAGAACACCCTGCGCCTGAGCTTCTCCTGCGTGGATGAGGCCACCACGGAAGAGGGCATCAAGCGCCTCTGCCGCGCCCTGGCCCGCATGCTCTGAACCCTCTGAAGATGAAAAAAAACCAGCGACCCGGGTCGCTGGTTTTTTTTTATGTCTCGCCGTCAGCCCCGGTGAGCGGGCAAGACGTGGATGGGCAAACCATTGGAGCCGCTGCCCCTCAGGCTGATGATCCCTTCTGGGTGGGTAGCTGGCTGGCAAAGACCGTCATCGGCATGGGCCTGCCATAGAGGTAACCCTGCTGGAAGTCCACCTTGCGCGCCTTCAGGTAATCGGCCTGCACCTGGGTCTCCACCCCCTCAGCCACCAGCAGCAGACCGAGCCGGGTCGCCAGATCGATGACGTTCTCGACGATGTGGCTGGAGAGCGCATCCGACCCTATCATGCCGACGAAACTCTGATCGATCTTGAGGAAGTCCACCTGGAAGGTCTGCAGATAGGTCAGGCTGGAGTGGCCAGTGCCGAAGTCGTCGATGGCGATGAAGACCCCGAGCTGGTGCAGCTCGGCGAACAGCCGGTCAGTCACCTCGTCCGCCACGATGAGCTCGCGCTCGGTCAACTCCAGCACCAGCTTGATGGGGTTATCCCGGAAGGCATAGATGAAGTCCCGGCAATCGTCCACCAGGCTGAGATCCTTGCAGTGGCTGGCGCTGATGTTGAAACCGAAGTGGAACCCCCCGGGCAACTGGTCCGCCAGGTGGGCAAAGGCCTCTCGCACCTGGGCCATCAGCAACCGGGTCATGGGGACTATGAGGCCGCTGTCCTCTGCGAGCGGAATGAAGCGATCCGGCGAGATCATGCCCTGGCGGGGATGTTGCCAGCGCATCAGCACCTCGCAGCCGCTCCAGTGCGCATCGTCCCCGGTCACCACGGGTTGCAGGTAGGGAATGAACTCCTGCTGATCCAGCGCCCGCTTCAGCTCCTGGGTCGGGGAGGTCGATCGTCCCGTCAACCAGAAGATCCCCACCCCGAACAGCAGGCTCAGCAGGGGATAGACGATGATGCCGACCTTGGAGTAGTCCCAGATATGGGCCCTGTACTCACCGACCGATACCCTGGTCACCACCTTGAACGGATACCTGGTCGAGTGCTCCTCCAGATAGCCCTGGCTACCCGGGGGGATGAGCCTGTCGGTGAGCTGGCTGTCCCGCAGCAGCATCTCCTGGCCGACCACCAGGCCGAGGGGGGAGTTGCGGCTCAGCATGTCCAGAATGTTGAGCAGGTAGTAACCATCTATGCCCACCAGCACGCTGAACGCACCGATCTCCTCCCGGTAGACGATGAGGGGACGATTCGGGGTGACGGGATTGCCCTTCATCAGGTCGAGCTTGCCATCCGCATAGTCGCCCAGCCTGATCTCCCCGCTGACCGGCCCATAGAGGGAGGTGCAGTAGATGGTCGTGCCCTCGGCCAGGTTGACGCTGCGCACATCCGGCACCGTCGCCACCTGATCCCGCAGCCCCTGCACCACCTCGAGGCAGGGTTTGTCCAGGCTGCCGCGAAGGGCCGACGCCGCCACTTGGGCGTTGTCCAGAGTACGGTCAAACATCAGCCTGGCATGTTGCAGCCGCGCCACCGCATCCTGCCGCACCCCGGTGGCGGTCTGCCAGACGATGATGGCCAGTCCCAGCACCATGGGCAGCAGACCCGCCAGCAGGGCACAGACCAGCCGGACATAGAATTGACGCACCCTTAAACGACGAAATGGCATAACTGCCCTCATGGTCACGGCGAAAAAGCGGACGAGTTTACTCGCTGCTGTCCGCTTGGCAAGTAATGGTGATGCGTCCAGATACAAAGCGAATGGCGGCATGGTCGACAAATACCACCCCCATCGACGCTTCGTGCCGCCGCCAGCGCAAGGTGCACTAGCCTGCCCCATCGTGAATTTATAATGCTCATAAAAACAGGATCTTGTCCATCCAGCGCCCAGCCTCTAGAGTAGAGCGAACAGCCGTCAGGGAGGCAGGACATGAAGATACTGATCACGGGAGGCACCGGCTTTATCGGCCGCCGCCTGGTGGCACACCTCAAGGTGGCGCATGACGTGGTGGTGTTGACCCGTCAGGGTAGCCGGGCCTATGAGCTGCTTGGCCATGACGTCACTCTGCTCGACAATCTGGACCGGCTGGACCACCTCAACGACGTGGACATCGTCATCAACCTGGCCGGGGAGCCCATCGCCGCTGGCCGCTGGAGCGAATCCCGCAAGCAGTTGTTGTGCAACAGCCGCTGGCTGCTGACCGAGCAACTGGTCGATCTCATCAAGCTCTCCAGCACGCCACCCAGATTGTTGCTGAACGCCTCCGCCATCGGCTGGTATGGCCGCCAGGGGGATGAGCCTCTGGACGAGCGCTGCCACCACCCTCACGACGAGTTCACCCACCGGCTCTGCCAGCGGTGGGAGCAACTGGCCCTGCAGGCCCGCAGCGCCCAGACCCGGGTCTGCATAGTGCGCATCGGCCTGGTGCTCGGCACCGATGGCGGTGCCCTGCCCAGGATGCTGCCCCCCTATCGGCTGGGGCTCGGCGGCCCCATGGGCCCGGGCACCCAGACGATGAGCTGGATCCATGTGCAGGATCTGGTGCGGGCCATGCTGTTCCTGCTCGAGCACGACGAGTGCGAGGGGATCTTCAATGGCACGGCCCCGCAGCCGGTCAGCAATCGCCTGTTCAGCCAGACCCTGGCGAGCACACTCCATCGCCCGCACCTCTTCTTCGTGCCAGCCCAGGTGCTTCGACTGCTGATGGGCGAGGCGGCGGATCTGCTGCTCACCGGCCAGCACGTCCTGCCCGCACGCTTGCAGGAGGCGGGGTTCCACTTCACCTATCCGGCCCTCCCCGAGGCCCTCGGCAACCTGCTGCAAGCCCCGCGCTGAAGCCATGATGAAAAATCCCGACCGAAGTCGGGATTTTTACGACTGGCACCTCGCCAGGGAGCTGTCAGAGCAGCCCCTGCCCCAGACCTCTTAACCGGTCGCTCAGGGTGCCCGCCAGCAACTGGCGGCGCATGCCCTGACCGGCCAGGGTCACCAGCAGAGCACCCAGCGGGGGCAAGCAGGCCCAGATGGCCCAGTGGAACTGCCACCGGCCATCGAACCACCACCACTGCAGACCAAAGGAGCAAAGCTCCACCACCGTGGCGGCGCACAGCCCCGCCAGGGCGCCGCTCGCCACCAGCTCCCAGCGCAGCATCTTCTCGAGCAGTTTGCTGCCGGCCCCCAGAGTGCGCATCAGCAGCAGTTCGCGGCGCCGGGCGGCCATGCTGGCCTGGGTCTGGGTCAGCAGCACCAGCAGGGCGGCCACCGTCACCAGCCCCAGCATCAGCCCCAACGCCCGGCTCACCTGACTCGAGACCAGGGTTAGCCGCCCTATCAGATCCTCCACGTCGATGAGACTCACCGTGGGGTGGCGACGGATGATCTCTACCTCGGCACTGCGTCCCTGTGGCGGCAAGCGATAGCTGCCAAGCCAGGTCTGGGAGAAGGGGGCCAGCACGTCCGGCGAGAAGATCATGTAGAAGTTCGGGCGCATGTTGTCCCACTTTATGGACCTCAGGCTGGTCACCCTGGCCTCGAAGCTGCGCCCCTCTATGGTGAAGCTGAGGGCGTCCCCCAGAGCGATGCCAAGCTGGCCCGCCAGCACCTCGTCGACGGAGACCTCCCCCTTGCCGCCGAGCCACTGCCCCGAGGTGACCTGGTTGTCGGGGGGCAGGGTCGCCGTGGTGGTGAAGTTGAGCTCGCGGTTCACTCCCTCCCGCGCCGCATCCTCACCCACTGCCTGACCGGCGATCCGGGTCAGACGCCCGCGCACCATGGGGTAGAAGTCCGAGGTGATGGCCCCGGCCTTGTGCAGGTCCGCCAGTATGCCGTCGCGCTCCCCGTCGGCCACATTGACCAGGAAGCGGTTGGGGGCATCCGCGGGCAGGCGGGCGGAGAAATCATCCAGCAGATCGACCCGCGCCGTCCACAAGAGCCCGAACAGCATGAGCGCCAGGGCAAAGCCCGCCAGCTGGAACAGGCCGCTGCCGCGCTCGCGGGAGAGGTGGCTGATGGCCAGACGCAGGGCATGGGGCCCCTTGAGCCGACCACCGAGTCGCAGCAGCCCGGAGGCCAGCAGCGCCAGCAGCACCATCAACAACCCCATGCCCCCGATGAGACCGAGCGCCAGCCTGACATCGGCGGTAAAGCCCCAGACCAGTCCGAACAAGCCGAGCAGGCCAACCGGCACCGTCAGCCAGGGGGGAATGCCCGCCTCCAGCTCCCGGCGCAGCACCCGCAGCGGTGGCACCTTGAGCAGACGCAGGAAAGGGACGAAGGCCAGCAGCAGGGTGATGAAGAAGGCGACCGCCAGACCCAGGGCGAAGGGACGCCAGGAGGGGGGCGGCAGATCCGCGGGCAGCAGATCCCCCAGCAGTTGCAGCGTCAGCCACTGCATGGCGCTCCCCGCCACCAGACCGATCAGGGCGCCTATCGAGGTCAGGGAAAGCAGGAGCGTTCCCATCAGTTGCCATAGGGTACGCCGCGACGCGCCGAGCGTCTTGAGCAGCGCCACCATGTTGGTCTGCCGTTCGGCGAAGTGACGCACCGCTATGCCCATGGCCAGCGCCCCCAGCAACACGCCTGCCAGCGACGCCAGACGGAAGAAGCGCTCGGCATTGGCCAGGGTCTTGCCGACCTGGGAGCCCTGATCGTCCGGCTTGATCAGCTTCTGCCCAGCCGTCAGCTTGGGCTTGAGCCAGCGCTCATAACGGGCGACCCCCTCCCGCGGCCCCTTGATGAGATAACGCCACTGCTGGCGGCTGCCCGGCAAGAGGGCGCCGGTCGCCTCGATATCGGCGCTGTGGATAAGCGCCCTTGGCGCCATCTGGAAGGGGCTGAAGCCCTGATCCGGTTCCTGACCCAGCTCCCCCGCCACCTTCAATCTGGTGTTGCCGACCTCCAGCTCGTCCCCGAGTGTGGCGCCGAGCAACTGCATCACCCGGTCGGAGAGCCAGATCTCGCCGGGCGCAGGGGCACGCTGGGGCATCAGCTCCAGCTTGCCATAGAAGGGGAAATCGCTCGGCACGGCGCGAATGGACGCCAGCTGCAGCCCATCACCGTGAAACAGCATGCTGTTGAAGCTGACCGTGGTCTGGACGAGGAGCCCCTCCTGCTTCGCTTGGGCGAGCCAGGCCTCGGGCGCCGGGGTGGCGGAGCGCAGCACCCGATCCGCCCCGATGAAGTCGCGGCCCGAGGCCTTGAGCCCCGCATCCAGCCGGTCCGCCACCAGGGCCACACTCAGCACGCAGGCCACGCTCAGGGCCAGCGCCAGCACGAACCAGCGCAGCTCCCCGCTGAAGCCTTCCCGGCGCAGCAACTTGAAACCCAGTCGCCACTGACTCATGACAACTCTCCCACCCTGGCCGCCGCAACGGGCTCCACCTCCAGCCGTCCCGCCGCCATCACCAGTTGCCGCTGGCAGCGCTGGGCCAACTCATGATCATGGGTCACCACCACCAGGGTGGTGTTGTGCTCACGGTTGAGGCGAAACAGCAGCTCGATCACCGTCTCCCCCGTCTTGCTGTCGAGGTTGCCAGTCGGCTCGTCCGCCAGCAGCAGGCTGGGCCGGGTCATGAAGGCCCGGGCGATGGCGACCCGCTGCTGTTCACCCCCGGACAGGCGCGGCGGCAGGTGGTGCAGCCGCTCGGCCAGCCCGACCTGGGTGAGCAGTTCGCGGGCTCGGGGCTCACAGTCGGTCTCGCCGCGCAGCTCGGCTGGCAGCATGACGTTCTCCAGGGCGCTCAGGGTGGGCAGCAGCAGGAAGGACTGGAACACGAACCCCACCTGCTCGGCGCGCAATCTGGCCCGCCCCTCCTCGTCCAGCCGGGTGAGGGATTGACCCAGGATCTCTATCTCGCCGCTGCTCGGCAGATCCAGCCCGGCCAGCAGGCCGAGCAGGGTGGACTTGCCAGAGCCGGAGGCACCGACCAGCGCCAGCGTCTCGCCGGTATTGACTTGCAGATCGATCCCTTCAAGGATGGTGAGACTTTCCTGGCCGAGGCGAACGGTTTTGCCGAGCCCCCTGACGGTGATAATGGGCGTTGAACTCATGATACGTTTCCTGTTTGCCTGAACCTGTAATGACCATAGATCTTGGGAGTTGAATGCATGATACGTGTCTTGTTCGTCTTGAGTTGCCTGTGTGGCTGGCTCTCATCAGCTCAGGCGCAAACCCTGCTGGTACTGGGGGACAGCCTGAGTGCCGGCTACCAGATGCCGGCCGAACAGAGCTGGCCTGCCCTGCTCAATGAAAAATGGCAGCAGCAGGGTGGCGAGCACAAGCTCATCAACGCCAGCATCAGTGGTGAAACCACCCAGGGAGGGCTGGCCCGCCTGCCCGCCCTGCTCGAGGAGCACAAGCCTGACTGGGTGCTGATCGAGCTCGGCGGCAACGATGGCCTGCGCGGCTTCGCCCCCGCCATCACCCGGGCCAACCTCACCAAGATGGTGGCGCTGGCCAAGGCCAGCCAGGCGAAGACGGTGCTGACCCAGATCCAGTTGCCGCGCAACTATGGCGCTCGCTACCTGCAGCAGTTCGAGCAGATCTTCCCGGAGCTGGCGCAAGCCAATGGCCTGCCGCTGATGCCCTTCTTTCTCGATGATATTGTGCTGCGCCCTGAACTCATGATGAACGATGGGATCCACCCCACGGCGGCGGCGCAGCCCCAGATCCGCGATCGGGTCGCCCGCTTTATCGAGCCCCTGCTGACCCAGTGACCCCAGGGGGCCGGCATTGGCCCCTGCCCGCCAAAACAGAACACCCGCCAAGGCGGGTGTTCTGTTATCAGGCTGGCTTAAGGCGCTAAGCCTTTGAGTCCGGTTCAAGCCCCCAGGATCTGGCGCATGCGCTCCTGGGTAACCCCGACCAGCAAATCAGGCTGGAACTTGGAGATGAAGCGATCGCATCCCACCTTCTTGACCATGGCCTCGTTGAAGTTGCCGCTCAGGGAGGTGTTGAGGGTGATGAAGAGATCGGCCATGCGCGGATCGCTGCGCACCTCGTGGGTCAGACGGTAGCCATCCATCTCAGGCATCTCGGCGTCCGTTATCATCAGCATGATCTCGTCAGTCACCTTCTTGCCCGCATCGCACCACCCCTTGAGCAGCTTGAGCGCCTGCAAGCCATCCTGGCACTCGATCACCTCGAGCCCGAGCTGGGCGAGCGTCTCGCGCACCTGATTGCGGGCCGTGCTGGAGTCATCGACGATGAGCACCCGGCGCCCCTGCATCTGGGGCAGGATCTCCTTGTCCAGCACCTCCGCCGAGATGCGGATGTCATAGGTGATGATCTCCGCCAGCACCTTCTCCACGTCGATGATTTCGACAATCTGATCGACCCCGCCCTCCGGGACACGGGTGATGGCGGTGAGGTAGTTGGCGCGGCCCGCCGAACGGGGGGGCGGCAGTATGTCCTTCCAGGTCATGTTGACGATGTGGGCCACCTGCCCCACCAGGAACCCCTGAATGGTGCGGTTGTATTCGGTGATGATGAGGTTGGATTCGTTGTCGACCGCCATGGGGCGCATGCCGATGGCACCGCGCAGGTTGATGACGGGAATGGAGACGCCGCGGATGTTCGCCACGCCGCTGATGTTGTGATGGGAGCCCGGCATCTTGTTGAGATGGGGCAGCTTCACCACCTCCCGCACCTTGAAGACGTTGATCGCAAAGAGCTGCTGGGTACCCAGCCGGAACATCAACAACTCCAGGCGATTCTCCCCCACCAGCTGGGTACGTTGATCCACTGAATCCAATATGCTCGCCATATAAAGCCCTTACGTCCGTTTCCCGAGTGCCGCCCCGCGATGGGGCGCCAGCATGCCAACCAGACCCGCATTCTCCCGGCAGGAGCAACGCAAGTCTCTATAGAAATAATGAAAAGGGTCGAGAAAAGATAGGAACTTGGCCACGGGACGTGATCCTCGCCCCATAGCCCAGTGACAGTCGTCCTTCATCGCCACCGACCCGACACAGAGAGTTATCGACCAGCAGGGGACAATGCTGAACCCGGGATTGGCCTGACGCCCGATAACACGCCCACCTGATGTGGCGCCCATAAAAAAACCGGCCGCAAAGCGGCCGGTCCAAAAATACAGTAGGCAGTCAGGGAATGACTTAGAAGTGGTACTGCATGGCCACGCCAACGACGTCGTCGGTGTTCTGGCCGAACTTGTTGTACCCGTCAGTGCCGTCGCTGCTCAGCAGGTTGGCCTTGTAATCAACGTAGACATCGAAGTTGTCGTTGATGTTGTACCAGGCACCGATGGACACGTACTCGGTCAGGGTATCGTCAATGTTCTGGTCGGCGTCTTTCACGTCCAGACGGTTGTACGCCAGGGACGGCTTCCACTGGCCCCAGGTGTACTGAACTACGGCTTCGTAACCGTTGCTCTCGCTAACGTAACCGTTGTTGCCGGCATTGTTAACGTAGACATGGTCTTCGCCATAGGCATAGGTCGCGGCAGCATACAGGTTGTTGGCGTTGTACTTGATACCAACGGCAGTCAGCTTCGCGTCCTGAGCGCCGAAGTTGGCCTTTTCAACCTGTTCGGTGGTCTTGCCGGCCTGGTTATAGGCCAGACCCAGGCTGATGCCCATGTCGAAGTTGTAGTTGGCAGACAGGGCGTAACCTTCGTTGGAGCCCTTGGTCCAGCTGGTAGCGCTCTCGTTCTGCGCTTCGTTCTCGCCGGTGAACTGGGCACCCAGCACCAGACCGTCGAAGGTGTAGATGTACTGGGCCAGGCCGTTGGTGCGACCGGTACCGAACACTTCGGTACCCTTGCCCAGGCCATCTCCGCCCCACTCCGGCAGAACGTCGGTGTAGTCGTTAACGGCCTTGGCAATCAGACCATCCTGACGACCGTAGCTGAAGGCACCGAAACGATCGTTCTTGATGCCAACGTAGGCATAACGCAGCTCGGTGTCGGAGCTGTTGGTCGGTACGTTGTACTCGACGAAGCCGTTGGCGACGGTTTCTTCGTTGATGCGGGTCTCACCACCGATGCGCAGACGCAGGTAGCTCTGATCGCCACTCTCGTCGTCGTTGTCGCTACCGTAGTACATGCCTTGAACACGGCCACCGATGTCAAGCTTGGTACCATCCTGGTTGTAAACGGTAGAAGCTTGTGCACCACCGGCCAGCAGCAGGCTGGAGATGGCCATCGTCAATGCTGTCTTTTTCATTGTTCGTTCCTCTGAGGTGTAAACCAGACCTGTGCTCGGTCGTTGTCATTTTGAATCGGGTTCATTTCCGATGACCTAGGGTAGATCTGCGAACCTTGATGGGAACTGAAGCTGGGGTCGATTAATTGGAAAAACACGATGCAATCCAGTCATTGCGACACCAAGTGTCACAAAGGCCGATTAATTTGGAATTTTAAACCATAGAAGACATGAAATAAGAACAATAAAAACGTCCTATATCGATATGACAGACACTTGTATCGAGCGGTGTTCAATAAGGGCCAGGTGGAGTGGGCTCCATGCGACCCCAAGAAGCCTCAGATCGGTTGCCAGCCCCGCATGACGCGCAGCAGGTCTTTCCAGCTGACGATGCCCACCAGGGCGCCGTTTTCCAGCACCGGCAGGCAGGAGACATGCTGCTCCAGCATGATGCTGGCTGCCTCCTGCAAGGAACGTTCGGGAGAGATGGTGATGGGCTCGCGACTCATGATCTGGTGGGCGCGTCGGTTGAGGGTCTCGGTGTCGCGGTTCATCTCGGCATCCGTGTCGAGATAGGGGCTGATGGCGCGCAGCAGATCCCGGTCCGAGATGACCCCCACCAGCACCTCCTCCTCCACCACCAGCAGGTGGCGAAAGTGAGCCTGCTCGAAGATCGCCTTGATGACATTGAGCCTGTCATCCATGGAAACGGTCGCAACCCGGGTCGTCATGATCTCTTTAATCAACATGGAAGCCTCCAGCCCCCTGACAGATGTCTCTGTTATGGCACGTTTTTCTTGCCGCAGCCAGCCATGCCCTCCAGCCTCAAGTGCAAATCCGAGTCATTTCACGTAAGATCCGCGCCAGTTTCTCCCCTTCATTGAGCCAAGCAGATCCATCCATGATAGTTGCCAGTCAAATCGAACTGATCCGCGGCGGCCGCACGCTGCTGGACAACGCTTCCTGCACCATACATCCCGGCCACAAGGTGGGCCTGGTGGGCAAGAACGGCTGTGGCAAGTCCACCTTCTTTGCGCTGGTGCGGGGCGAGCTGGCCATCGACAACGGCAGCTTCAGTCTGCCCGCCGGCTGGCAGATTGCCGGCGTGGCCCAGGAGACCCCGGCGCTGGACTGCTCCGCGCTGGAGTACGTGGTCGATGGCGACAAGGAGTTCCGCGCCCTCGAAGCCCAGCTGGCCCAGGCCGAGGCGGATGACAACGGCCTCCTGGTGGCCGAGCTGCACGGCAGGCTCGACACCATAGGCGCCTACAGCATCCGCGCCCGCGCCGCCGAGCTGCTGCACGGCCTGGGCTTTGGGGGCGATCAGCTCGACTCGCCGGTGCGTAGCTTCTCCGGTGGCTGGCGCATGCGCCTGAACCTGGCCCAGGCGCTGCTCTGCCGCTCCGATCTGCTGCTGCTCGATGAACCGACCAACCACCTGGATTTGGATGCCGTCATCTGGCTGGAGAAGTGGCTCAAGGGCTATCAGGGCACGCTGGTGCTGATTTCTCACGACCGCGACTTCCTCGATTCGGTCATCAACCGCATCATCCACATCGAGAACGGCAAGCTCAACGAATATACCGGCGGCTACTCCGACTTCGAGCTGCAGCGCGCCGAGCAACTGGCGCAGCAGCAGTCCATGTACGAGAAGCAGCAGCGGGAGATGTCCCACATGCAGGCCTATGTGGACCGTTTCCGCTACAAGGCCTCCAAGGCACGTCAGGCCCAGAGCCGGTTGAAAGCCATGGAGCGGATGGAGAAGATCCTGCCCGCCCACGCCGACTCCGAGTTCAGCTTCGAGTTTCGCGAGCCCTCGGCCCTGCCGACCCCCCTCATCGCCATGGAGAACCTGTGCGCCGGTTACGGTGACAAGGTGATCCTGGAGAAGATAAAGATGAACCTGGTGCCGGGCTCACGCATCGGCCTGCTGGGGCGCAATGGCGCAGGCAAGTCCACCTTCATCAAGATGCTGTCGGGCTCCAATGCGCCGTTATCGGGCAAGCTGGAGGTGAGCGCCGGGGTCAGCATCGGCTACTTCGCCCAGCATCAGCTCGAGACCCTGCGCCTGGACGATACCCCGCTCGATCACCTGGCCCGCCTCGCGCCGGACAAGTCCGAGCAGGAGCTGCGCAACTACCTCGGCAGCTTCGGCTTCCACGGTGACAAGGCGCTGGACAAGGTGGCCCCCTTCTCCGGCGGCGAGAAGGCGCGGCTGGTGCTGGCGCTGATCACCTGGCAAAAGCCGAACCTGCTGCTGCTGGATGAACCGACCAACCACCTGGATCTGGAGATGCGCCACGCCCTGACCATGGCGCTGCAAGGCTTCGAGGGTGCCATGGTGGTGGTCTCGCACGACCGTCACCTGCTGCGCACCACCACCGATGACTTCTATCTGGTGCACGGTGGCCGGGTCGAGCCGTTCGACGGCGATCTGGATGACTACCACAAGTGGCTCGGCGAGCAGGAGAAAGAGGCCAACGCCAAGCCGACGGACGGCCCCGTCTCCGCCAACTCGGCGGTGGCGCGCAAGGATCAGAAACGGCTCGAGGCCCAGTTCCGTCAGCAGACCCGGCCACTGCGCCAGAAGCTGGAGAAGCTCGAGGCCAGCATGGAGAAGCTGCAGGGCAAGCTTGGCGACATAGAGAGCCAGCTGGCCGATCCCGCCATCTACGAAGAGAGCGCCAAGGGCAAGCTCTCCGAGCTGCTCAAGTCCCAGGGCCCCCTCAAGGAGCAGCTGGAAGAGGTGGAGCTGGAATGGATGAGCCTCAGTGAGGAGCTGGAAACCATGGAGCAGGCCTTCTTTGCGTGACGAACGGCTGATGGCAAGCGAGCGGGTCGCCGTGCACGAGCTGCCGACGCCACTCGGCTTCTGGCACTGGAGCGGCAAGGTCTATGGCGAGCGCAGCCAGGACTGGCTCGACGTGCAGAGCCAGGGGGGCAACGTCAACCTGGCGCTCTTGCTGCACCATCTGGACTTGCTCGGCATCCCGGTAGATCTCACCGACCTGCAACCGGCCCTGGTCCAGACCGAAGCCGTGCTGCTCCCCTGGCGCACCCTGCGCCAGCAAGCCAAGTCACGGCTGGCCGAGGAAGAGTACCAGGCCATGCTGGCCCACGAGCTGGAGCTGGAGCGGCTGCAACAGGGGGTCCTGCTGCAGACCCTGCGCGGCCTCTCCCTGTTTCGTGGCAAGAGCCACAACCTGTTGAACTATCTATCGTTACTGGGTGCCCAGCAGGGCCCCCTCAGAGACCTAATATGCTGAGCTACCGCCACGCCTTTCACGCCGGCAACCACGCCGACGTCCTGAAGCACGCCGTCCAGGCCCTGATCATCGAGTCCCTCAAGAAGAAGGAGAAGCCCTTCATCGTGCTGGACACCCATGCCGGCGGCGGTCTCTATGACCTGCGCGGCGACTGGTCCCAGAAGAAGGCGGAGTACGTCGACGGCATCGGCCGCCTGTGGGACGAGCGGGCCCAGTGGTCCGCCATGGCCCCCTATCTGGGCGTCATCGAGGAGATGAACAGCGATGGTCAGCTGCACTACTACCCGGGCTCGCCGGAGCTGTCGCGCCGCCTTATCCGCGATCAGGACAAGCTGGCGCTGATGGAGCTGCACAACAACGAGGTGGAGGACCTTCGCGCCAACATGGGCTACGACCCCCGTGTCGCCGTCCACCATAGGGACGGCTTCGAGGGGCTGGTGGCCCTGCTGCCGCCGACGCCGCGCCGGGGGCTGGTGCTCATCGACCCTCCCTATGAGCTCAAGGAAGATTACTTCGCCGTGGTCGATACCCTTAAAAAAGCACAGAAGCGCTGGGCCACCGGCATCTATGCCCTCTGGTATCCCATCCTCGGACAGGAGGCGGACAAGTCCCGCGATATGCTCAAAGCGATCAAGCGGGAGAACTTCGGCAACGTCCTGGTGGCGGAGCTCGAAGTGGCCGGCCAGACCAGCGACTGGGGCATGAACGGCTCCGGCATGCTCATCGTCAGCCCCCCCTGGATGCTGGACGAGCAGATCGAAGACTTCCTCAAACCCCTGTGCGCCAAACTGGCCCAGGGCGCCGGTGCCCAGTACAGGGTGGAGTGGCTCAACAAGGCAGCCGACTGAGCCCTCACCGACCGCAAACACGACAAAGCCCCGAAAGGGGCTTTTCTCTATCTGCCGTTGCCAGGATGACGCCGCTCGCCTCAGGCCCTGACGGGCATATCCCGCCAGAGTGCCAGAATGAGCAGCGCCAGCAGGGCGAAGGGCGGTACCAGGCAGAGCAGCACGCACAGGACGGTGACAAGCACAGGGTGGCGGCTCTTGCGCCGGGCCAGTCGCCAGGCCACGACGCCGACGACGATCATCAGAAGCAGGATGAACAGCACATAGATGTTGGCATTGATGGTCATGAAAGCTCCTTTTTCATGGCAAAAGGCACACTCTAGCGCCGCCGTGGCCCCAGGCAACTCCCAATCTGGTGGCTTCTCCCCCGGTTGATAGGCATTTTCTATTTCGCTGATAGATGAGAATGGTTTTCATTTGATGAGGTTCTGGGTGATACTGCCTTTATCGCCAGAGGAGACACCATCATGAAAAAGACCATCAGCTTCGCCATCCTGCACTTCAGTGTCGCCTTCACCGTGGCTTACCTGCTGACCGGCGAACTGCTCACCGCCAGCCTGATCGCCCTGATCGAGCCCGCCGTCAACACTGTCGCCTTCTACTTCCACGACCTTGGTTGGCACAAGCTCAAGCCCGACCACAGCCTGCAGGCCAAGACCAGCAGCTTCGCCCTGGTGCACTTCTCGGTGGCCTTCGCCGTCGCCTACCTGCTGAGCGGCGAGCTGCTCACCGGTGGCGTGATGGCGCTGATAGAGCCCGCCATCAACACCGTCGTCTTCTTCTTCCACGAGCGGCTGTGGCGCAGCCGCCAGACATTGGCGCTGGCCTGAGGGAGGGCGACCGGCCCTTCTCCTTCACGAGCGGCCATAACAGCCACCAACCCCTGGTGCTGGCCTAAAAGGCAACCGGCCCCATGAGCCCAATGAGGGGGCATAGCCCCCTCTCACAGCACGACTACGCCGCCACTCCCCTTGCCATAGCGACTCATTCTTTGATCCCGCCCAGAAATCCATCACCCTGCCCTTCCCCTTAGCGCCACCCCCGCTAACATACCCGAATGGCAATATATGCCTCGTTGGAGTCACCCATGGGCCACGCCATCCCTCAAGCGCAGCCAAATAGCAGCACACTGGAAGCTGACATTCAGGGGCGGTAGCTTGCCCAAAAACGATAACCAGCAATCAGACCGGTTTCTTGTCCAAAAATGTCTGAGTGGAGGCTGAGCATGGAAACGCAAACACTGCATCGGGGTCGGCTGATCGACCACATTCAGCTGGTGGTGAAGGACCTGGCCGCCAGCCAGCGCTTTTACAGCGCCATGCTGGCCGCCCTCGATATTCCCATAGGCGGCGCGGGTGACGGCTATTTCTGGGCTGACGAGCTGTTTGTCACCGCCATCAACAGCCCGGCGGCGCTTGGCGTACTCACCGGCCGCCACCATCTCGCCTTTCAGGCGCAAGACAGGGCCATGGTGGATCGCTTCTATCAGGCGGCGCTGGCCCATGGCGGTCAGGACAATGGCACCCCCGGCGAGCGAGCCTATCATCCCGGCTATTACGCCGCCTTTGTGCTCGACCCCGACGGCAACAATATCGAAGCGGTATATCACGGCGAGGCAAAGCGCAGCGCAGAGTCGGTGGAAATTCGGTTTTAGAAAGAGGGAGAAGACCCTCCCCCTAATTTGGGATCCCCCATGATGCAGTAAGATAACTATACCCTGCTACACCATGGTGAATATCATAAGTTACCCATTGCCCCCCTATAAAGTCGCAACAAAACATCTAAAATAAAACATAAACTTAACAGACTCAGCCATCTTAGATATGGCCACAATATACTGATATAAAAAATATCTCAGTAACCGTTATGAGTTTGGTACGAAGTCATGCGAAAGACTTTATTATCGAATTAGTACCCCCTACCATATAATTACTGTTAACTACCAAGGAAAGTATGCGCCAAAACCCCAGTTACTCTGATCACCAAGAAACGCTAATCGCATTGGTTACCCATTTAGCTTTGACGGATTGGTCTGCACGAACAGCTACAAACTTAGCCAAAGCTCTTTCTATCGACAAAAACGAAATTGAAACTGTTCTTAGCAGTTTCAAAGGGTTATTCAGACAATCTAAAAGGAAAAGTAAAAAAACAGATGACTATTTCTACAGCCTGCAAATTCGTCATGCAAGACAATGGCTAGATGAAGCGGAGGATGAAGATGAAAATGATAAAAAGCCACCACTTGAAGCAGAGTATATTACTAAGCTATTGGATTTAATAATATCTAAAGCTGCGGAAGAACGGCGCAATAAAATTGCTGTAATAGGACCTTGGGTTACAGCTTTTGCATCACTAATAGTAGCAGGACTGGCCATTGCATTTAAAAATAGTTAACAAGCAGCAATGGGCTGCCAAACCTGTAACTCAAATCGCTGTGCATGGTGTTAAAAACATTGGAGAAGCAATGAATCAAGACGAGAAAGAAACATCAATTTTCTTTTTGAAAAGTTGGTTAGAAGAAGTGATATACAGCGGAACTGAGTTTTTAGCCAAAATTAATAGACCATTCGATATTCATGATGACTGGTATCAAAGACGTATGTTTGATGAACATTATGTGCTTACAGCCACAGTAATGAGCATTCGTTTTTCAAAGCAAGTAGCTAATTATTCGCAAGGAAGTTTAAAATCTTCGTTGGAAAAATTTATTGAAACAACGCGAGATGCAGTAGATGTAAGAGATATGCGTGAACACTCTGATGAATACTTCCTTGGGAAAGGTAAGAAAAAAGACCAATTCTTAAAAGGAAGTACAGAAAATATTCAGTGTGATATGTCATCGTCAATTCAAAATGAACACGGATATATGCTCGGTAATGTTATTGCTATGGAATCAATTGTCGGTAGCTGTAAAATTTTGCTTGGTGACTTGAAAAAAAACAATTGATAGGTCATCAACTAGAATTTCACAACGCATGGTATTTTTCTTTTTCATTTATTCTAGAGAGCTGAATTGGTTCCACCATCATTCTGAGTGCTGCGTAGCGGTCAGAAAAGCGACTTCCCCATAAGGCAAGGGCTGGTACGGTATTGCGACCCCCTGCAAGCCGCCGAGCCGAGTTTAGCGGGTCAGGAGCGCCGCCATGGACAACGGCGCAGATGTGCCAGATCGGATCAGGGTGAGCACTGCTCGACCCCGATATGGCGCGAGAACAGGGATGTTCGAAGCGAGCTTTGGCCGAAGCCATGGATGGCGAAGGCCAAAGTGCCGTGTGCGGCGATCCGTCCGACCCGATGAAGGAGGCGAGGGAATCAGCGAAGCGGACGGCTTGCCGGGGGAGAAGACCTTTGGTCTTATGTTCAACAAAAAGCGGGTCTTTCCAAAGTCACTCACCCCGGCCCAAAGGGCGGGCGAAACCCCGTCCAAGGCCATGCCGCGCAATGCAATGCAATGCAATGCAATGCGCCGATGGCGCCCCCCTCCCCCATGGGGATGCATTCTCCCCTGCCACTGGCCTATAGTGGGCACCTTTCACACCCCCTTTGCGAGCAGCACCATGTATATCGGCGAATTTGCCCGGCTGGCGGGCACCACTCCAAAGGCAGTCCGTCTCTACGAGCAGCTAGGGCTGCTGCCCGAGCCCAGGCGGCGCGGCAAGTATCGCGTCTACCGGGCCGAGGATCTGGAGTGGGTCGGCTTTATCCGCGAGGCCCAGCGGCTTGGCTGCAAGCTCGGGGAGCTGGTTCCCCTGCTCGCGGACGTCACCAGCCTCGACCACTTCCCTTGGCAGAAGGTGGAGCAGCTTATCGCGGGCAAGCTGGCGCAGATCGAGGCGGAGATCGCCAAGCTGCAACGCCAGCATCAATCCCTGACCCAGTGCGCCGCCCTGCTGGCGCTGCACCCCTGCCGCTATGGCGCTCCCGTCCCACACGACTCAGAATCGCAGCTTTATCAGAGGGATGCAGGGCAGGCGCACAAGGTGGCTTGACTCTGTCCCATGGGACAAGGGGTGTAATGGGGGCTCACTTCATCAGGAGCCACGCCATGACACCCAAGCTGCTTATCATCAACGGCAACCCCAAACCCGACAGCCTCTGCCATGCCCTGGCCAGGGAGTATGCCCGCAGCGCCGAGGAGGGTGGCGCAGAGGTCACCCTGCATCACGTGGGGGAGCTCGCCTTCGAGCCGGATCTGCACCATGGCTATGACGAATTGCAGCCCCTCGAGCCCGATCTGCTGGCATTGCAGCAAAGCCTGAAGCAGGCCCACCATCTGGTGATCGTGGCCCCTCTCTGGTGGGGCCACCTGCCGGCCCGGCTCAAAGGCTTGCTGGACAGAACGCTGCTCTCGGGATTTGCCTTTCGCTATCAGAAGGGCAAGGCGCTTCCCGAGCGCCTGCTCGCCGGCAAGACGGCGCGCCTGTTGCTCACCATGGACAGCCCTGTCTGGTACTACCGCTGGTGGCTGGGCTCCCCCGTCGAACGCACCCTCGCCAAGCCGGTGCTGGGGCTCTGCGGCATCCAGCTGACCCATCGCCAGCATCTGGGGCCCGTCCACACCTCGGATGAAAAGGCGCGCCAGCGCTGGCTCACGCAAGCCGGGGCCGCCGCTCGCCAGGATGCGCAGCAGTTGGCGCGGCGGCGACCCTGAGCCAGGACGTCGACGACCCTGACCAGGGTTGTCGGCAACGAAGCCCCAAGGGGGCGGGCAAGGGAGCCTGGGGTGAAAAAGTCCTCGGCGGCCCGGCACCCTTGTGCTGTAGTAAGCGGGAATCCCTCTTGCTGGAGCCTTTTCGATGACCAAGATGTTGCTGGGCACCCTCGCCTTGATGCCACTGCTGGCCTGTGCCGCCACCCCCTCCTTTGATTGCACCAAGGCCCACAGCGCGACCGAGCAGCTTGTCTGCCAGGACGCCGGGCTGGCGGCGCTGGATAACGAGCTCGCCGCCCTCTACCCCAAGGCGCTGAGCCAGCTGTCGGCCGAGCAGCAGAAGACGGAGAAGGCGATGCAGCGCGGCTGGATCAAGGGGCGCAACGAGTGCTGGAAGGAGAGCGACTCGCGCCAATGCGTGGAGGAGAGCTACCAGCTGCGCATCACAGAGCTGCAGATAAAGGGGGGCCAGCTGATGGTGCCAAGCCCGGTCGACTACCAGTGCGACGGCGGGATCCGGCTCTCGACCTACTTCTACAACGAGGCCAAGCGGCCCGCTGCCGTTATCAACCTGAGCGAGGGGGCGCAGCAGTCGCAGGTGCTCGCCTTTGAAGCCCCCAGCGCCAGCGGCGCCCGTTACGAGGGGCAGAATCTCACGCTGCTGACCAAGGGGAACGAAGCCAGGCTGGAGCGTTATGACCAAGCCGCCCGGCAGTGCCGGGTCAGCGGCCAATAAGCCCGCCTCGCCATGAAAAAAGCCCCGCAGTTGCGGGGCTTTTTGTTGGCGGTCACCGGGGTTATTTCACCGCGATCGCCTCGGCTATGGGGGTCTGAAACTCCCGCTCGGCATCGGCAAAGCGATCCAGCATGGCCTTGGAGGGGGCCTTGTCCAGCAAGCTGAACAGCACTATGGCCAGGGTGGCGAAGACGAAGCCCGGGATGATTTCATACAGACCCAGCCAGCCGAACTGCTTCCAGACGATGACGGTCAGGGCACCGGTCAGCATGCCTGCCAGGGCGCCGTTGCGGGTCATGCGCGACCAGAGCACGGAGAGCAGCACCACGGGGCCGAAGGCGGCACCGAAGCCGGCCCAGGCGTAGCTCACCAGCCCCAGTACCCGGTTCTCCGGGTTCACGGCGACAGCGATGGCCACCACGGCGATCAGCAGCACCATGGCACGGCCGACCCACACCAGCTCTTTCTGGGAGGCGTTCTTGCGCAGGAAGGGCTTGTAGAGATCTTCGGTGATGGCGCTGGAGCAGACCAGCAGCTGACAGCTCAGGGTGCTCATCACCGCCGCCAGAATGGCGGAGAGCAGCACGCCGGCAATCCAGGGGTTGAACAGTATCTTGGAGAGCTCGATGAAGACGCGCTCCGGGTTGCCGGTAACACCGGCGGCCTGCTCGGTGAAGGTGGAGAAGTAGGAGAGGCCGAAGAAGCCGATGGCCACGGCGCCGCCGAGGCAGAACACCATCCAGGTCATGCTGATACGGCGGGCATTGACCATGGAGTGGTGGGAATCCGCCGCCATGAAGCGCGCCAGTATGTGGGGCTGGCCGAAGTAGCCCAGGCCCCAGGCCATCAGCGAGATGATGGCGATGAAGTCCAGGTTCTTGAACATGTCGAGGTTGCTGGCGTTCTGTGCCGCTACCTGCACCATGGCGGTGTCGATGCCGCCGACGGCGATGATGACGAATACCGGGGTGAGGATCAGGGCGAAGATCATCAGGGTCGCCTGCACCGTATCTGTCCAGCTCACCGCGAGGAAGCCGCCGAAGAAGGTGTAGGTGATGGTGGCCGCGGCACCGACCCAGAGGGCGGTGTCATAGCTCATGCCGAAGGTGCTCTCGAACAGGCGGGCACCGGCCACCACGCCGGAGGCGCAGTAGATGGTGAAGAACAGCAGGATCACCAGGGCGGAGAGGATGCGCAGCACCCGGCTCTTGTCCTCGAAACGGTAGGTGAAGTAGTCCGGCAGGGTCAGGGCGTTGCGGTTCTTCTCGGTGTGAACCCGCAGCCGACCGGCTACCCAGCGCCAGTTGAAGTAGGCACCTATGGTGAGGCCGATGGCGATCCAGCTCTCGGAAATGCCGCCGATGAAGACGGCGCCGGGCAGGCCCATCAGGAGCCAGCCACTCATGTCGGAGGCGCCGGCGGAGAGGGCGGTCACCCAGCTCCCCATGCGGCGGCCGCCGAGAATGTAGTCGTCAAAGTTCTGGGTGGCGCGATAGGCGATAAAGCCGATCAACACCATCCCGAGGATGTACACCAAAAAGGTGATGAGCATTGGGGTGCTAGCTGTCATTCAAAACTCCGTTATGTGACGTCTGTGTTCGTTCTTGCGACGAACTCTTCCTTAAAAAACCGGCCTAGAGTAATCAGCAGATCGCCTGATCACAACCACTTTTAACAAATAAAAAACACAGAGAAAACGTTTCACACCTAATCAAGTAACCAATCAAGAGCGGTTAGGCCGGATTATATCCCGGCGGTGCAAAGACTTATCCGTGGGATCCCCTCCCCTGCATCATAAAAAAGCCCCGACCTTGGCCGGGGCTCGACATCGAGGGCAACCGGATCAGCGGTTGATGGCGATGGGCATGCCGCTGCGTTGTTCCAGAGCCTGCTTGACCAACTGGGAATCGCTGTCGGCGTGGGCGATGAAGCGGGTCACAGCAGTGGACATGGGCAAGGGTGCCGGCAGGCTGGAGTTGAACTCCTCCTGGCTGCGGGAGAGCGGCTGGTGCACTTCCAGGTAGCGGCTGCCATCCGGCTCGACCGAAGCCTTGATCGGCTGGTTCACGAACTGGACACGGGTGCCGACCGGTACCTGTTTGAACAGGTACTCGATGTCGTCGTTACGCAGGCGCACGCAGCCGTGGCTCACCCGCAGGCCGATGCCGAACTGGGCGTTGGTGCCGTGGATGGCGTACATCTTGCCGATGTAGAGCGCGAACAGCCCCATGGGGTTGTCCGGGCCGGCCGGCCAGACCGCGGGCAGGGTCTCGCCCCGGGCGGCGTACTCGGCGTGCATCTTGGCGGTCGGGGTCCAGGTCGGGCCCGCCTTCTTGCGCTGTACACTGGTCACCCAGTCTTCCGGGGTGTCGGTGCCGAGCTGGCCGATGCCGATCGGCAGCACTTCCACTACCTTCTTGCCCTTCGGGTAGTAGTAGAGGCGCATCTCGGCGACGTTCAGCACTATGCCCTCGCGGGGGGCATCCGGCAGGATCAGCTGGTGCGGCACGACCAGCTTCTCACCCGCCTGCAGCAACAGGGGATCCGCCTTGGGGTTCGCTTCCAGCATGTTGGTCAATCCCAGCTGGAACTTGGCCGCGGCCGCTTCCAGGGGCTGGCCCGCCTCTTCGGCCGGCACCACGTATTCCAGGTTCTCGCCCACCAGGCGGCTGTTGGCCGCAGGCAGGGTATATTCGATGGCAAACCCGGGGGCGGCCAGGAGCAGGCTGCAGCACAGTGCGGCCGCCGTGTTGTGGAGGAGCTTCATAACTTTCCTGTGATATAGGGGGTGATACAGCACTCTGTGCCAGACCGGGCTCGGCGTGCGCGCCCGGGGCGAAGAGAAGGCCGCCATTTTTCTCCTCTGCACCGCAAATTTCAACCGACACGTGGTGACGGGTCGATGATTAATATGGCGTTTTCCCCTGGCCTCATCCTGTAACAATAATCAAATCACCCGTTCTTCCAGGCATGCATGTCATAACCGGTTGGGGATTGATGCAACCGCAGATGAAATTGCCCGATAATGGCGAATATGTGGTCGAATATATCGGCCTGGATCCCTTCGTAATCGGCCCAGGCGGTGGTCGCCGTGAAGCAGTAGATCTCCAGCGGCAGACCGTCGGAGGTCGGTGCCAGCTGGCGCACCATCAGGGTCATGTCCTTGCGAATGCCGGGGTGGGCGCGCAGGTAGGCATCCAGATAGGCGCGCAGGGTGCCGAGGTTGGTGAGGTGACGGCCATTGATGGGGCAGCTCAAGGCGTCGCTGAGCTGCTGGTTGTAGGCACTCAGCTCCTGCTCCTTGCGGCTGAGATAGGGGGCCAGCAACTTGGCCTGCTTGAGCTGCAACTGCTCTTCGGTGGTGAGGAAGCGCACGCTGGTCATGTCGATGTTGACGCTGCGCTTGATGCGCCGGCCGCCGGACTCCGTCATCCCCTGCCAGTTCTTGAAGGAGTCGGAGATGAGGGCATAGGTGGGGATGGTGGTGATGGTCTTGTCCCAGTTCGACACCTTGACCGTGGTGAGGCCAATGTCAGTCACCTCGCCATCGGCACCGTACTTGTCCATCTGCAGCCAGTCACCGACGCTCAGCATGCGGTTGGCGGAGAGCTGGATGCCGGCCACCAGACCGAGGATGGGGTCCTTGAACACCAGCATCAGGACCGCGGTCATGGCCCCCAGGCCGCTGAACAGGAAGAGCGGCGACTTGCCGAGCAGCAGGGCGATCATCAGGATGCCGACCAGTATGCTGGCCACCAGTTTCACCCCCTGGAAGATGCCGCGCAGGGGCAGATCCCGTCCGAGCCGGGTATGGCGGCTCACCGACAGCAGGCAGTCAAGCAGGGCAAACAGCGCGAGCAGCAGGAACAGCAGGATCCAGAGCTGGGCCAGCATC
This sequence comes from Aeromonas sp. QDB31, assembly GCF_027707605.1. Lineage (NCBI taxonomy): Bacteria > Pseudomonadati > Pseudomonadota > Gammaproteobacteria > Aeromonadales > Aeromonadaceae > Aeromonas > Aeromonas sp. QDB31. The sequence continues at coordinate 109,243 of NZ_JAPCIX010000011.1, forward strand.
TCGATCAGTTGCAGGCTGTCGGATGCCTTGGGCAGCCAGATTTCCGCCTGACCGAGCAGCACGGCCCCCTGCAACACCAGGGCGAGCCGGTAGAACAGGCGCTGCTGCAGCTGGGGCGGCAGCCACACCTGCTTGGTCTTGCCGAGCAGCCCCACCAGACGCACCAGCAGGATACGGTGCAGCACCAGGTGCAGGGCCAGAGCGGTCAGCACGATGAAGCCCAGGGCGATCACCAGGGCGATCATGGGGGTCACATCGACACCCAGGCCTGACAACCAGTTGAAAAATATCTCCTTCATCTCTACCTCCGGGACGTGAAACTGCGGTCAGGGTACGTATCTGGCCCCTCATGTCAAATGACAGCTTGCTCAATGTGCCCCCGAAACGACAACGCCCGGCACAGGCCGGGCGTTGATTCGCTGCGAGGTGGCGTCAGCCGACCAGGCTCAGGGCATCGCGAGCGATGACCAGCTCTTCGTTGGTGGGCATCACCAGCGCCAGGCGGCTGCCTTCGGCAGTGATGGGGCCTTCGCCACCGAGCACGGCGGCGTTGTTCGCCTCTTTATCAACCTTGAAGCCGAACAGGGCCAACCTTGCCAGCACCATCTCGCGCACCATGGCGGCGTTCTCGCCGATCCCGCCGGTGAACACCAGGGCGTCCAGGCGACCGCCCATGGCGGCGGCGTAGGCACCCACATACTTGGCCACCCGGTAGGTGAAGACATCCAGCGCACGCTTGGCGCCGGTATCGGTGGCGTAGTTGGTGGTGACGTAACGGCAGTCGCTGCTCGCCTCGGTCATGCCCAGCAGACCGGATTCACGGGTCAGCACCTGGTTGATCTCGTCCACGCTGTAACCGAGCTGGTCGTGCATGAAGAAGACCACGGCAGGGTCGATGTCACCGGAGCGGGTGCCCATGGCCAGCCCTTCCAGCGGGGTCAGACCCATGGAGGTATCGACGGACTCGCCGTTTCGGATGGCGCAGACGGAGGCACCATTGCCCAGATGGCAGTTGATGATGTTGAGCTCGGACAGCGGCTTGCCCAGCGCCTTGGCGGTCTCTTCGGCGATGAAGCGATGGGAAGTGCCGTGGGCGCCGTAACGACGGATGCCGTTCTCCTGATAGAGCTTGTAGGGCAGCGCGTAGAGGTAGGCTTCCTGCGGCAGGGTCTGGTGGAAGGCGGTGTCGAACACGGCCACGTTCTTCTCGGCCAGGGCTGGGAAGACCTTGAGGGCGGCACGGATGCCGATGAGGTGCGCCGGGTTGTGCAGGGGGGCAAACGGAATGGCGGCCTCGATGCCGGCGATGACGCCATCATCGATGCGAACGGAGCGGGAGAACTGCTCGCCACCGTGCACGATGCGATGGCCGATGGCGACCAGTTGCTCGGCGAGAGTCGGATCCTGGGGCAGGATGTGACCCACTATGTGGTCAAGGGCGGCTTGGTGCGCAGCGCCCGCGCCCAGCATGGCTTCGCCCTTGACTCCGTGGAGTTTCCATTTGATACGTGCGTCATCCAGATTGAAGCATTCGGCCAGGCCGGACAGCATGTCCTCACCTGTTTCGGCGTCCATTACGGCAAATTTCAGGGAAGAGCTACCGCAGTTAAGGATCAATACCAACTTGCTCATGTTCTACATCTTCCTGTGCTTCGGCTTTACGCCGACAGTGTCGTGTCATCCAACATGGATGGGATTCCCCTGCCGGGGGCGTTATGGTCGCAGGAAAGTGCGCCCAATTTTTCAAACTGTCTGGCGCCGACCACCAACGCTGGGTCTGGCGCGCTCATCTATCTCAAACTGTCTGGCGCTAACCGCCAACCCTGGGCCTGGCGCGCGCGTCGAATCATCGATTCGGGACGGGCCGAGCGGCGGCCCTGTTGTGGCGGGTGCCCGGGCACCCGGCGCTGCAGCTCAGACGGTGGCCAGCAACGACTGGTGGACCTTGACAACCAGCTTCTTCACCAAGCCTGGGGTAGTCAGGGTACAGAGAGGGCGATGCAGTTCTCCCGGCCAGAAGATGGCAAAGTCGCCGGGCTGCAACGCCAGATAACTGGTCTGGTCGTCATCGACGAACCAGAGATCGGGGTGGGGATGATCGGCACCGTCGCTCACATAGGCATGGGGCCCGACGCCGATCCACTCCTCCCCCCGCAGCAGCAGCTGGATGTCCAGATACTGCTCATGAAACTCGCCGCGGCGATCCGCGACCGGCTCGGTCAGCGCTTCGCTCACCAGGCAGAACAGCTTGAGGCCGTCGATGTCCTGCTTCCCAAGCGGCGCCTCACGCCAGTGGGCAAGGCTCTTCACTACCTCGGCCATGATGCGGGCCAGGGGCGCGGGCAAGGGGGTGCGTTGCAAGGTATCCAGACTGCCGGTGATCATGGGGTTTGCATCCTTAGGTATATCTGCCGTCTATCTTTGTCCATCAATGAAAAAGGACCCCTAAAGGTCCTTATTCAGCGTCGCCTGCCATCCATGCAGACTCGAAAAGCGCCTGATTCATCTTGTTGGCGCCGGGTCACTGTTGCACAGTCGCCCGCCCCTTGCCAAGAGATACCCGCTCATTCACCCGATGATCGTACCAGTTGAAACAATATTATTCACTAGTCCATTGCCACCGACTTTGACCAGACGCAAAAACGGGAGCATCTGCTCCCGTTTTTTTCACCGAATCGGCGTCATTCAAACCTTGCTGGCGTTCTCCACCGGCTTGGCGTACATCGCGCGCCAGATGGCCTTGTGCTCTTCCGGCACCTCCGACTGGCGGGTCAGGAAGGCGGTCTGCTCTATAGTGCTGGCCTTGCCGGGCACATCTGCGGCCAGGTAGTTGCCCGGGAAGAGGCGGTAGCTGCTCCAGATCGCCTTGTCGATGAGCGCGGCCAGTTCGTCCGGATCGCTGAAGCCCTCGGTGATGGGGGCACCGAAGGAGACGTGTACCCGCCCCTTCTGGCCGATGATGCCGGCGACTATGCTCTCGATGTCCTCGAACTCGCCCTTCTCATAGCTGCCGTTGACCGACTTCTCGTAGAGCTCCCGCGCCTTGGCCTTGTCGGTGGGATCCACTTCGTAGCTGATGCTCACCGGCACGATATTGAGGCTGCGCATGTAGTCGACGAAGTCGATCTTCTGCTTCTTGCCGTCCACGTAGAACATCTTGAGGATGGCCGGATCCGTCTTGTCGTCCCCGTTCTTGGCGCGCCCTTCCTTCTGGGCGATCCAGATGGAGTGGCCTTCGTGCACCGACTGGCCGATGTAGGCCGACAGCTCGCCGAGGGCTTTCATCATCTCCCGCGGCCCCTTGGCGGAGCGCTTGACGATGAAGCTCTTGTTGAGCTTCATCAGCTCGGTGGCACAGGGCTTGCGCAGCAGGTTGTCACCGATGGCGATGCGCACGGTATCGAAACCGTGGGTGTGCAGCCCCCAGTTGACGAACGCCGGATCCATGGCGATGTCCCTGTGGTTGGAGACGAACAGGTAGCCCTGCTCCTTCTTCAGATGCTCGAGACCGGAGAAGCTCACCCCCTGGGTGGAGGTGGCGATCATGCGGCTCATGTAACGGGTCACCCCCATCTGCACCTGATGGATGGTGCTGACCTTGGCCCACTTGTGGCGCAGGAACTGGCGGATCAGCGGGCGAATGGCCCAGCCCAGCCAGCTCATCAGGGAACCGAAACGGTATTTGGCGATGGCGCCGATAAACTCGTCATCCTGGATCAGCCGCTCGATGGCAGCCGGCACTTCGTCATCGCGATAGGGGCGAATGTCCGCGAATCTATCTACTTCTGTCACAATGTCAGCCTTGCATGTATGGAGTCGCGACCAGCTGCTGCTGGCCGGGAAAATTCAGGGCGCAATTTTACACGCTTTTGGGGTCAGGGGTATGAGACGCACACAGATAGTGCGATCTTGCCGTGAAAAAGCCGAGATAACCTGGGTAACCAGGATCCGGGACGGTCTGTGCCAACGGCTTGAGAAGGAACTGGCCCAGCACGGAGAAAGCCATATGGGCCTCAACCTGCCGGATTGAGCAGCGCGGTGAGGACGTGGTCCTCCCAGCGGCCGTTGATCATCAGATAGTCCCGGGCATAGCCTTCCTGCTCGAACCCGAGACGCGCCAGCAAGGCGCCGCTGCGCCGATTCGCCGGCATGTAGCTCGCCATGATGCGGTGCAGGCCGCGCTCCCGGAACAGATAGTCGATGCCGGCGGCCACCACCTCCTGCATCAGCCCCTGCCCCTCATGGGCCTGGTCGATGGCATAGCCCAGATGGCATGCCTTGAACATGCCCATCATGATGTGGGTGAAGTTGCAGGTGGCGAGTACCCGCTCCCCTTTGGGATCGAGCGCCACCAATGGCACGGCGCTGCCGTCGAAAAACTGGCCGTAACCGTCGCGCAGTCGCCCCTGCCAGTGACCTAGGGTATAGAAACTCTCGTCGCGCCTCGGCTCCCAGGGCGCGAGGTGAACGCGGTTGCGCTGGTAGAAATCCAGCATCAGACAGGCCCGCTCCGGGGGCAGCACGGTCAGCCGGGTACGGGCCGTGGTGATATGAGGCAGAGTCATCACTGTGTCTCCCCATCCTGACCATGCATGGTGCCAGCGACCAGGCTGGGCCGGGACGCCATCAGTGATCCCTTTCCCGCAACCTGAGCCAGTCATCCCGCAGCAGACCGTAGTGGACGTGATCCACCACCCTGTCCGCCAGCCGCTCCGCCCGCCGGGTGATCCCCTCCTGCTGCATGCCGAGCCGCTCGCACACCGCCCGACTGGGTTCGTTCTCCAGTGCGGCGCTGATCTCCACCTTCTCCATCCCCATCTCCTCGAAGGCGTGATGAACCAGGGCCTGACAGGCCCGGGTGATGATGCCGTTGCCCTGCCAGCGCTCCGCCAGCCAGTAGCCGATGCTGACCTTGGCCAACCCCTGATCGATCTGGTTGTAACCGATGACGCCGACCACTTCCCCCTGATATTCGATGGCGGTGGTCAGCCCCTCGCCTCGGGCAAATTTCTCGATGGCGTGGCGAATGAAGGTGGCGCTGTCAGAGGGCTGCTGGATATGGGGAACCCAGGGCAGCCACTGGGAGAGATAGTCGCGATTGCGCTGGCAGAGGCGAAAGAGTTCGCTGGCCATGTCGGGCTGCAGGAACAGGAGCGCCAGTTCGTCATCCAGTTGCCATGAAAACATTGCTTCTCCCCCGCTTTTGGCCCGGCATTCGCCGTCATGGGAGCCAATGTAGTCAATCAATCCCTTGTTTGCCAAGGACTTTCGGCGCATATCACCGGCCGGCAACCCCCATATGGATGCCCCCATTCGGGTATCGCATTGAGCATTTCATCAATCATCCTCTCACTTGGTACAACGCACCAAATTTACGACGTTTTTTAGCTGTCACCGATGAAAACAGTCAGATCTGCTGCTCCTTTATGCTGCTCTGTCACATATGACAGGCAGTAATTTCAGGCGGGCCCACTAGTGTAAATGCGCCGGGCGACAGACCCGGTGTGTAATATTCATCGACTAAGGAAAGACGAGATGAACAAAGTCTATTTGGCCGTGGTACTGGCCTGCTGGGGAAGCGCCGCCATGGCGGCAGAACAGGTGGAAGTGAATCAGGTTGCCGGTCTGTTGGGAGCACCGAGCGGTGCTGCGGGGGTCAGCGCGCTGGCGGGAGAGGGCGAGTTTCGTCAGGTGCGGGCCGTCAAGCTGCCTAATGGCCAGCAACGAGTGCGCTACGAGCAGACCTGGCACGGCATCCCGGTCTGGGGGCAGGTACTGGTGGCCGAGCAGTCCCTCGGGGGTCAGATAAGCCAGGTCTCCGGCCAGATGCTGCGCCAGATCGATGCCGATGTGGCCAGTCCGACTGCCGCCCTCTCCCCTGGCGATGCCGCCCTCAAGGCCCGCGCCGGAGCCAAGGGCAGCAACGAGCGGGTCAAGCTGTTCGTGATGCAGGATGAGGCCGGCCAGGCCCGGCTGATCTACCTGGTCTCCTGGCTCGCGGCGAGCGAAGAGCCGAGCCGCCCCTTCGTGGTGATCGATGCCCAGAGCGGTGCCGAGCTCAAGCGCTGGGAGGGGATCAACCACAAGGACGCCACCGGCCCGGGCGGCAACCTCAAGACCGGCAAGTACTTCTACGGCGCCGATTTTGGCCCCCTTCAGGTGGACGACAACTGCCGCATGACGGGCACGAACGTGGACACGCTCAACATGAATCACGGCACCACGGGCGGGGCCATCCATCAGTTCACCTGCCCGGAGAACACAGTCAAGGAGATCAACGGCGCCTACTCGCCGCTCAACGATGCCCACTACTTCGGCAACGTGGTGTTCGACATGTACCGCAACTGGTACAACACGGCACCGCTCAGCTTCAAACTGAAGATGCGGGTGCACTACAGCCGCAACTACGAGAACGCCTTCTGGGACGGCAGCCAGATGACCTTCGGTGACGGTGCCACCACCTTCTACCCCCTGGTGAGCCTGGACGTGGCGGCCCATGAGGTGAGCCACGGCTTCACCGAACAAAACTCGGGCCTGGTCTACTCCGGTCAGTCGGGCGGCATCAACGAGGCCTTCTCCGACATGGCGGGTGAAGCGGCCGAGAACTACATGAAGGGCAGCAACGACTGGCTGGTGGGAGCCCAGATCTTCAAGGGCAACGGCTCCTTGCGCTACTTCGAGGATCCGACCCGAGATGGCAGCTCCATCGGCCATGCCAGCGACTACTATGACGGCATCGACGTGCACCACAGCTCGGGGGTCTACAACCGCGCCTTCTACCTGCTGGCCAACACCGGCGGCTGGAATACCCGCAAGGCGTTCGAGGTGTTTGTGCTGGCCAACCGCCTCTACTGGGGCGCCAACACCACCTACGATCAGGGCGCCTGTGGCGTGACCAGGGCGGCTACCGATCTGGGCTACAGCCTGACCGATGTGGCGGCGGCCTTCAACACGGTCGGCGTCAACGCCAGCTGCGGTGCCACACCACCGGCCGGCACTGTGCTGCAAAACGGCGTGCCGGTGACCGGCCTCGCAGCCGCCAAGGGGGGCAAGCTGAGCTACACCATCGAGGTGCCGGCCGGCAAGAGCCAACTGGTGGTCGCCAGCAGCGGTGGCAGCGGGGATGCGGATCTCTATGTGAAGTTTGGCTCGGCACCAACCAGCACCAGCTACGACTGCCGTCCCTACAAGAGCGGCAACACCGAAACCTGCACCCTGAATGCGCCCAAAGCGGGCACCTGGCACGTGCAGCTCAGCGGGTTCAGCGCCTTCTCGGGGGTGACCCTCAAGGCCAGCTACTGAGCCTGAACGGGAATAAAGGAGAGCGCCGGACTTGTCCGGCGTTTTTTTATGCGGGCTTCCCTGACCAGCGCCTGGCCAGGGTACGCGCCGCTTCCAACACCCGCTCCTTGGCGGGATTGGGCCGCTTGCCGCTGCGCCAGGCCATCATCACATCCCAGTGATCCGGCGGCAGATCCGTCACATCCAGTCTCACCAGGCGGCCGAACTCCAGATCCCGGGTAATGGCGAGCGCCGGCATCAGGGTGATGAAGCCATGCTCCAATGCCAGCTCCCGCGCCGCACTGGCTGGCTGGATGGCGTGCAGCGGACTCGTCACCTGGCGCAGCAGCCGCAGCTGCAGGATCAGCTCGTCACACCCGGTGCCCCACTGCTGGGGGGCCAGCCGCTCGTTGGCAATGTCCTGCAGGGTCAACCCCTGCCGACCGGCCAGCGGGTGGGTGGCGCAGGCCACGGCGATGATGGGAGAGCGATAGAGCAGTTCGAGCTGGATACCGGCGATGGCGGGACACTTGAGGATAAAGCCGACGTCGGTCTCGCCGGTCAGCAGCTCCTGCATGATGATGCCGGAGTGATCCGTGTTGCAGCGGATCTCGAAAGCTTCATCCACCAGGGCCAGCAGCAAGGGGCCGAATACCGCCGTGGTCAGGGAAGGGAGACAGGCAAGCTTGATACGTGGCAGGGCGGGCGCTCCCTGCATCGCCAACCGCCCCCCCTCCAGGGCGCTCAGGGCTGCGCTCGCGGCAGGCAGAAACTGCTCGCAGGCCGGGGTCGGGGTAGCCCCCCGCCGATGGCGACGAAACAGGGACTGACCCAGCTCCTGCTCCAGCACGGCGATCCGCTGGCTGACCATGGGTTGTGACCAGCCGCGAATGGCCGCCACCTTGCTGAAGCTGCCACGGTTGGCCACGTCCAGCAGCAATTGCAAATCATCGAGTGTCACAGCCATAACCAAATCCAATATGAAATATAGCCAGTTGTCGGCTACCACTATATCTGGCGCCCCACCAGAATAGCAGCATCAATCGTCATGAAATGGCAGAACGCCAGCGAGTCAGGGACTTATCGTCGCCCTTGGCTCTGTTTGGTGACGGCGCCATTCGGACAATGAGTACACAACAAATAATGTCATCGAAGCAAGCAGGGGTATAAGGGTCATGGTGGAGCGGGCGAGGTGGTTGGGGCGGTGGTTCTTGGCATTGGATTCCCTCTTGGTGATCCTGGGGTTCTTCGTGGTGATGCCCATGATAAGCCTGCGTTTCGTGGATCAACTTGGCTGGGCCGCCGGTGTGGTCGGGCTGGCGCTGGGGCTGCGCCAGCTGACCCAGCAGGGGCTGGGGGTCTTCGGCGGCTCCCTGGCCGACAAGTTCGGGGCTCGCCCCCTCATCGTCTGCGGCATGTTGCTGCGGGCGCTGGGTTTTGCCAGCCTGGCCTATGCCCAGAGCGGGCTGGAACTCATTCTCTCCTGCATCATCTCGGGACTCGGCGGCTGTCTGTTCGATCCGCCCCGGGCCGCTCTGGTGATCAAGTTCACCCGCCCGCGGGAGCGCGGCCGCTACATCTCCCTGCTGATGATGCTGGAGAGCGCCGGCGCCGTGATGGGCGCCCTGCTCGGCAGCTGGCTGCTGAACTTCGATTTTGAATATGTCTGCCTGCTGGGAGCCGGCCTGTTTGTCTGCGCGGCCCTGTGCAACCTGCTGATCCTGCCCCCCTACAAGCTCTCCCTGCGGCCGACCCCGATCCGGACCGGCCTCGGCCAGGTGCTGGCGGACAAGGCCTTCTGCCGGCTGGTACTGATCCTGAGCGGCTACTACGCGCTCTGGGTGCAGGTGATGCTGATCTTCCCCATCCTGGTCAAGCAGATGGCGGGCAGCACCACGGCGGTGGGATGGATGTACACCCTGGAGACCGCCATTTCGCTGGCGCTGCTCTATCCGTTGGCGCGCTATGGCGAACGGCACTTCAAGCTGGAGAGCCGGTTGATGGCGGGGGTATTGCTGATGACGGCAGGCATCGGGCTGGTAGCCTTTGCCACCACCTTGCCAACGGTATTCATGCTGCTTGCCTGCTTCTATCTGGGGATCGTCATCGCGGAACCGGCGCGGGAGACGCTGATGACCAAACTGGCCCAGCCGGGGGCGCGCGGCAGCTACATGGGCTTCAGTCGCCTTGGTCTGGCGCTGGGCGGCATGACCGGTTACGTCGGTGGCGGCGCCCTGCATGACTATGCCAATGCCCAGGGACAACCCTGGTTGCCCTGGCTGGTGCTCGGCACCGTCGGCGTCACCACCCTGCTGCTGCTGGTAAACTACTTTCAGCGCGATTCCCGTCTGGCCCAGGTCAATGCCTGATCCCTGAGCACACATGCAGTCGACATAGTCCTCCGGGCGCCCCTCATTCGAGGCGGCGCCCTTCTTTTATCCGGCAACACAGGATCGACGACCAGCCTCTCCATGCTGGTCCCTCGTCCCTATTTTCCTCACTTCACTGACCGAATCGCGCACATAAAAAAAGCGGCAGATTGCTCTGCCGCTTTCTGATCCCCTGGCCGGATTACTTGTCGATATCCAGCATGTGATTGTTCGGATTTAACATGTAATCGATCACCTGGTTGGCCGTGGTCCCCGTGCCCCCCGTTAGGGTGTCGAAGGTGTGGTTCATCAGCACTATCTCCTGAGTTACCGGTGCAGTAACGCTCTCCTTGACCTGCAGATGCACCCCCTCGCTGTCCTGGAACACCGAGAGCAGGCTCTTCAGGGAGCTCTCGCTCTTGCTGCCATCGCTGTCGAGCAGATCGCTGAGATCCAGCTTGTCCCCTTCCGACTTGCTGAAGTCGACGATGTAGTCCTTGGCCACCTTGCCGGCTTCGGTATCCCCCTTCAACCAGATGAAGGTATCGGCCCCCGCATCCCCCTTCAGGATGTCATTGCCAAGCCCGCCGACCAGGATGTCATTGCCCAGACCACCGCTCAGGGTATCGTCGCCGATACCGCCAAACAGGGTATCGTTGCCGCTACCACTGTACAGGGAATCGTTGCCGCTCTCGCCGTACAGGGTGTCGTTGCCGGCACCACCGAACAGGATGTCGTTGCCAGCCCCGCCGAACAGGAAGTCATCGCCCCCCTGGCCGAACAGGATGTCGTTGCCATCCCCGCCGATTAGCACGTCAGCCTTGTCGTTACTGGAGGACTGATCGAACTCGCTGGCGTGATCCGTGATGTAGGAATGCACCTGGGCATCGGTCACCGACCCGGCCCCCAGCTTGCCGCTCACATACTGCTTGATGGCTGCGTAGCCTTCACCGCTGATGCCGGTGAAGCGTACAGCGTCGCCAAACAGGATGTCGTCGCCGGCCCCGCCATCGATCCGGTCGCTGCCCGGCAGGTTACTGCTGGTGGAACCCAGTATGGTACTGGCCAGATCGCCGGCTGACACATTGGACTGCACCACCTTGTCGCTATCAAACAGCTTGAGAATATCGCTCGATACTCCGCTGCCGATCCCAATTGCGGCCAGCACCACATTGTTTGCCTCCAGCAGCGGCAGCACGCTCAATGCGTTGTTTCTGGCTGTGTCATTGGTATACCGATAAATGTAAGCATCTGAGATTTCGAAGCTTCCGTCCCCCTGGGGTTTAAGGGTTCCAATGACGCTATATTCCCATTTCTTTCCATTCTGCGACCACTGTCTGACATCGCCGTTGGTATCGACAATCACCCTCTGGGCGCCGCCGATGTTGGCGTAGAAGGCCGCTCCCGGTACGTAGTTGTTGACGTTGACAAAAGTATCCAGCCCTTCCCCAGTCTTGGTGTTCACGACCGGATTGGTATTTTCGTTGTAGAAGAAGGAGTTGGGTTCTCCATCGGTGATGAAATAGGCCAGATTCTTAGCATTGGTGTTGTTCTTGGCCATGTCGCTGTTGAACCAGTTGGAGGTTGCCTTGAGGGGATCCTCATAGTTGGTATATCCCTCATAGCCATTCATCTGGCTAATAACATCCTCCAACAACCCCCAAGAATTGGGATCTTTCAGATCCACGCTGACGGAACGATTAACCTGGGTATCAAAATCGACCAGGAAGACGTTGACCTTGCCCGCCGACTCCTTGCCCGCGCTCGTCTGAAGATCTTTGAACACCTGAATCAGCTGATTTCTAATCGTCGCCATATCGCCACCAATACTGCTCGATGTGTCGACCATAAAGGCAAGGTTGTAGTTCTGGCCGGGCAGCACCACGCTACCATCCAGATCCCCCACCACGATATTGTGTTCGCTGCCATAGGTCCGGCTCTGATCCCCCGGCTCCCCTTCGGTGGCGTTGAAGTAGCTCAGGCGGATGCTGTCATCGTCGGTGGCGGAGCTGGTCTGATCGGTCCCTACCTCCTTGGCGATGGCCTCAACCTTGAGATCGACCTGGCCGGCACTGCTGCCGGGGACTCGCAGGGTCAGCCCGCTCAGCTTCACATCCAGCGCGCTCGCACTCCACAGACCGCTGTTAGCGGTGAAGGTGAGCTTGCCATCATCCCCGACTGCGCCCAGCAACTGGTTGCCGTTATAGAGCTGGGCGCCCTTCGGCATCCCGCTCAATACCAGGCTGTCGAGCACTTCGCTGCCATCCCGATCGCTCAGGGAGACGCTCACCTCCAGCGGGTAGTCGACCACCACCGGCTGCACCAGGGTCAGCACGCCCGTATCCTGATTGATCTGGTAGACACCGTCGGCGAACTGGACATACTCCACGTCGTGCAGCGCCTTGGTGATGCCGACCCCCTTCTCCGTGACGGAGAAGTTGAACCAGCGATCATTGATCGAGTATCCGCTGCCCTTCGTGATAGCGTAGTCGGCACGGTTGCCGGACAGTACAGCGATATCTTTATCACCAGCACCGCCATAGAGAGTATCGCCACCCAACCCAGCGACCAGAATGTCGTTTCCAACGCCGCCGTCGAGGGTATCGCCCGACACTGAGTTGCCACCGACCAGCACGTCATTGCCGTTGCCACCGACGAAGTGGTCGCCGCCCCCCTTCACGCTGACGATGTAGTCGTTGCCATCACCACCCACCACGGTGTCCTTACTAGAAGTGCTATCGGTCAGAGTGTTGGTGATCCCGAGGTCCCCCTTGTCGAAGCTGCCGGACTGGAACTGGCCCGTGGTGATCCCCGAGCTCGGGAAGCTCTGGCTGTAAGACGGCATGCCATTCCCCATCAGGGTGACGTTGACCGTGGGCTTGTCGGCCACCGCAGTCACGTCGATCACCAGCTTGCCGCTGTTGCTGAGGTTGGCCCCGTCGCTTACCTGGTAATCGAAGCTGGCGTAGTCCCCCTTCATGTTGCCGGTGACGGCACCGCCACCATTGCTGGCGCTGGTGCTCGACTCGTTCACCCCGGGCACGAAGCGCAGATGACCCGCATTCACCTCGGCATAAGAGATAAGGGCACCGCTCGAGACGGTCACCCACTGACCCGCGGCATTGAGATACTCGAGCTTGCCACTGAGAGGCAGGGTGCCGATCTTCACGCTGAGATCGCTCGCAGCCTGATCATCGCTGGCACCAAACTGTGCCCAGGTCAGCACCTGGGGCTTGTCTTCCTGCCCGGCACTGTGGCCCCCTGCAGCGGTCGGCGCCCGATCGTTGTCAAGGATGGTACCGGTGCCGCTCTGGCCACCTATGGTCACCGACAGGGTCTCGTTTGCCTCGACCAGACGATCGTTCACCGTCGGAATGGTCACGGTGAAACCGGATACCCCGGCCGGCACCGTGATCTTACCGGTGGTGCTGTTATAGGTCACCCCGTTGCTGAACTGGGCTGTGCCCCAATCCAGGTTGGATGCGGGGTTGATGCCGTTGCCCCTGATGGCGAAGTCATATTGCGTCGCCTCCTGGGTCGCGTCGGACAGGGTCACCGTATGTTCCAGGCTACCGCCTTCGGTCACGCTGTCGACAGAGATCCCCTGCACCATCGGCGTAAAGAGCGGCTTGGTGGCAAACGACCCGATACTCACATCCCCATCGCCATCCGTCACCTGGATCCGGAAGTCGATGTCGCCATCCCCCAGCGGCTTGGACATGCTCTGGTACTGGAAGAACTCCCACTTGCCGGTGGCCGGGGTGAATTCCAGACGGAACACCAAGGTGTCGTCGCTGGCCTTACCGATCAGGGTATTGGCCGACTCCATGCTGGTGGTGATCAGCTTGCCGGTGGCCGTGGTCAGGCCGGTCTCGTTGGAGCCGAGCAACTGCATGTAGCCCTTGCCATCTGCTCCCCACTGCGGAGTGACAGTACCCGAACCGTAAGCAATGGCGGGTACCGTGGTGGCACCGAGGAACTCGATGCTTTTCACGGTGAAGTCGCTGTTGTCGGCGTACAGACCGTTACCATTGTTGGTGGCCTTGATGACCATGGTATCGAAGCCACCCTGTTGCACCTGGAAATTGCCCGCATAGTCGCCACCCGCAGCATTGGAGCTGAAGGTCTGGGTGCCGATCAACACGCCACCGCGATAAAACTCGACCACGCCACTCTCCAGTTCGCCGCCGAACATCTGGCTGAACTTGATGTTGGCGCCATAGGCCACCTTGCCCGCATCCAGCTTGATGGTGAGCTGCTCTGAAGCCGAGGTGCCGTTTGCAAAGTGACGGAAATCAACTTCGTTGGCGAGGTTGTGATTCGGCGAACCCACACTGGAAACCCCCAGGCCTGAGCTGGAGCCGTTGACGTTGGCGGTGATCAGGGTCGAGTTGGTCGACGAGGTAAAGCCCAGCGCCGTGATACTGAAACCGGACACGTTAAGGGTCGTCTGGTTGCTGCCACTGTATTTGGTCAGATCAAACAAGCCGGTCAGGGTATCCGGGATATTGGTCTTGATGACGGACACGGCCGCGGCATCACCAGCGATCGGCGCATCATCCTCGACCGAGATGAGCAGGTCACTAGAGGTACTTGTCTTGCCATCCGATACGGTCACACCAATCTTGATGTCTTTTACATCCTCATTATCAGGATTCTGATGGTCAACCGGGGCCTTGAGGGTCACGTCGTAGCTCCACTCACCCTTGCTGCCACCAACCGGCGCGGTCAGCTTCACGTCCATGACCGTCTTGTAGTCGGTACCACCCGGTGTACCGGTATACCCGGTCAGCACCTTGGTGGCAGCATTCCAGCTCCACTGCACCGTAGCCCCCCCGGAAGTCAGACCCGCCGGCCCATTCAGGCTGATGGTCAGACTATCCTGGCTATCGACGTCGCCGACTGTGATCTTGCCGCTGGCAGCCACACGGTCAGTGGTATCACTGCTGCCTGACGTATCGGCAATGCCGCCGGCAAGCCCCTCTTCGGAGACCAGGGCCCCCTTGTCGATGTTCAGTGTCGGCGCGTCGTTGCTGCCGGTGATGGTCACGGTCACGCTCGACGGGGTGCCGTCCACGCTGGTCACCGCGAAGCTCTCGC
>NZ_JAPCIX010000012.1:0-110602 GCF_027707605.1 Aeromonas sp. QDB31
TCGATGCTGTGAGTGCCCACACAGATTGCTTGATTCAAATTGTTAAAGAGCGTCACGCTTATCGCGTTGAGGAGGCGCATCTTACGCTCCTCACTTCGAAAGTCAAGCGGTTGTTTTCGCTTTTCTTTCGGCGCCTGCTTCACAAGGAAGCTGACTCATCAGTCCGGCGTGTTCCGCCGTGCTGGTAGGGGCGCATTATAGGGAGCCAGATCACGATGACAAGGGATTTTTTGAAGAAAGTCACGGAAACTTCAAATTATCCAGTTAGAAACAGCTTACCCAGTGTATATATACAATGTTATCCACAAGCCAATGATTTCAGCTCTGTTTTATTGGCATTTAACCGGGTCTTCCTTGCTTAAGGAATGCCATACTGAAGCGGATAATGTGTCCCTAGTGGTCCATGGTAGCGTCCTGTCGTAAAGCTGGTTACCATGGAGGTGAATAGAGTGTTGCACCTTTTTTGCTTTCATTTACAAAAGGTCTTTAAAGATGAATTTATCCAAGTTTCCCGTTTATGTGCAGGCGGCCGTTCTCGCTCTGGTGTTGGCGCTGGTCGGTTATCTGGTTGCCCAGGCCCTGCAGTTTTCCCTGAAAGCCGAAGTGATTTTTGCCGTAGGTCTGGCCATTGGCGGTTTCGTGGTACCGCTGTTCCTTAACCGGGCTCCTGCTGCTGCGGCCGAGCAGAATGCCAGCCAAGAAACATGCACCTTATATGTAGGCAACCTGCCCTACCGTGCCAACGAGATTGCCGTGCGCGAGCTCTTTGCCGAGCAGGGTCTGGTGATTTCCGTCCGTCTGATGAAAGACAAGGCCACTGGCAAGCGCAGGGGCTTCGGATTTGTTGAGATGCCGGTCGCCGATGCGGCCAAGGCCATAGCCGCGCTCAATGACAAGGAGTATCAGCAGCGCACCCTCAAGGTACGTGAAGCCAACGACAAGCGGGACAGAGATGAGAGGGAAGGCGCCGACGTCGACGCCTGAAGACTCAGCACAACACCTCTTCGAGTGATGACAGCCCCCATGCTTGCAAGGGGGCTGTCAGTTTTTGGGCCCGGGCATCCAGCAGGCTGCAATAGGCATGGCCCTGTCCTTCACCGATGAGGGTGGATGGAAGCGCGGCCAGTAGATGGGCCACCCGCCTTGCCACCGCATTACCCGAATCCACCAGTTGGCACTCCGGCATCAGTTGCCGGATTTCATCCCCCAGCAGCGGGAAATGGGTACAACCCAGTACCAGGGTATCCGGTCTCTCCTCCCCTTCTATCCAGTCAGCCAGCACCTTTCGCAGCAGAGCCATGTTGACCGGCTGTCCCGCCAGCTTGCGCTCGGCCTCGATCACCAGCTCGGTAGCCCCCTTGAGCAACACCCGCTTGCCCGGCGCGAACTGGGTGATGAGCTCATGGGTATATTCACGGCTGACGGTGCCCGGGGTTGCCAGCAAACCGATGCAGCCATTGCGGGTCAGGGCGGCGGCAGGCTTGATGGCGGGAACCACGCCTACCACAGGAATGCTCAGGGTGGCTCGCAGAGATGGCAGGGCTATGGTGCTGGCCGTGTTGCAGGCGATCACCACCAGATCGATGGCGTGTGCGGCCACCATGTGGCTGACCAAGCCGGTGCAGGCAGAAATCAGCTCTGGTTCGCTCAACTCGCCATAGGGGAAGTGGGCGTTGTCGAAGCAGTAGAAATAGTTGTGTGCCGGCAGGGTGCGACGGATTTCCCCATAGACGGTCAAGCCGCCCATACCGGAGTCGAACACGAGAATATTGGCCACCAGAGCTCCCCCTTGAATGCGAGGCGGCGATCATACTCCCGCCAACGGCCAATAGAAAAGGCCCCGTACAAGACGGGGCCTCGCTTTTTCCTCTCTATATAAGTAGAGCAGCGGATCAGAGACGGTAGTCGGCGGTCAGCTTGAACTCGGTGCCCGGTGAGGCATAGCCATAGGCCGGAACATAGTCACGATCGAACAGGTTGTCGATGCGACCGCCCAGGGTCAGCGCAGGTGTCACCCCGTAGCTGGCCCCCAAATTGACCAGGGTGTAAGAGCTCAGCACCACCCGCTCTGCGGGGAAGCTGCTGAAGTTCTTGTCGTCACGCTTGCCCACGTAGAGCAGCTCGGTCGACAGATCCACCGGGCCCAGCTGTGCCTGTGTCAGCCAGCTCGCCTTCTGCTTGGCGCGGCGCAGCAGCGGCTGATCGCCGTCGTTCTTGTCTTCGGTCTTGGTGTAATCGAAGCTCAGATCATGATGGAGCGGACCGGTTTCCAGCCCCAGCGCCACCTCCACGCCGCGGATCTCGGCATCCGTGTTGTCCGGTTTGCAGCTGGAGAAAGCGCTCTGGCAGGAAATCAGGTTCTGGATCTGGTTGCGATAGAGGTTAACTGACCAATCCCAGGCGGTATAACGGCCAGAGAAGTCCAGCTCCAGGTTCTTGCTCTCTTCCGGCTTCAGATCCGGGTTCTCATAACCGGGATAGTAGAGATCGAGGAAGGTCGGCGCCTTGAAGCCGGTGCCGTAGCTCAACCGCACATTGTGGTTGTCGTCGATGTCCAGCCCACTGGCGGCGGACCAGGTGTTGTGACGACCATACTGCTCGTTGTCATCGGTGCGGCCGGACAGCTCCCACAGCAGGGCCTGCCAGCGATAGCTGCCCACCGCAAACAGACCTGTATTGTCGCGATCCGGGGCATTGAAGGCCTGACCATAGCTGCGCGAATCGGACTTCATCTGCTCCTGCTGCCAATCGGCGCCACCGGTCAGGTTGAGCCCCTCGATGCCGCTCCAGCTGTTGATCCAGGAGAAGCGGGTCAAGCCGGTGTGGATCGGCTGGGCACTGGATTCCCCCTGGCTCTCCAGCCAGCTCTTCAGCTTGTTCTCGCCGTAGCTGGCTTCCAGCCGGCTGGTCAGGGTCGCGCTCTGGAACTTGAGGCCACCGTCGTACTGGAAGGCCTTCACCCGGCTTTGGTCGGCCGACTGATAGGCGTCATCCATCTCGGTCTGGTTGTCATAACCCTGGGCGTTGAAATCGGCACTCCAGGCGTCGTTGAAGGCATGGTTCATCCCGACCTGGCCATTGAGGCTGTCGAAACCGTCCCGATCCGGCTGCTGGGCACCGGCCACCACGTCGAACCCATCGGTCCGCTCATAGCCCACCAGCAGGTTCATGTCGGTCTGCTGACCCAGGGCCTGCACGGTGCGCAGTTGGCCCTGACCATATCCATGGCTGCCTGCGCCCCCCTTCAGGTGGGTCTCGCTGCCATTCTTGGCTGAGGTCTTGGTGATGAGGTTGATGACACCACCTATGGCATCCGAGCCGTAGACGGCGGCGCGCGGCCCGCGGATGTACTCGACCCGCTCTATGTTGCCAAGCGGGATCTGGCTGAGATCCGGCGTGCCAGCCACCATGGCGGCGATGGGGCGGCCATTCATCAGCACCAGGGAGTGGTTGGAGTTGGTGCCGCGGATGAAGAGGCTGCTCATATGACCCCGGCCACCCAGGGTGGTGATCTGTACCCCTGGCAGGGTCTTGAGCAGATCCGTCAGGCTCGATACCTGGCGGGATTCAATCTCGGCGCGATCGATCACCACCACAGGGGCCAGCACAGAACTGACGGGTTGTTCCACCCGATTGGCGGTGACCACCATGGTGTCATTGGCAGGAAGGGAAGACTGGGCAAAGGCCGCCGTTGGCAACAGGGCAGCCGCCAATAATTTCTTGGACATGAGAGATCCTTAAGTTCGCGTAAGCATCTACTTCGTGGCCGGTTTCTCTCGGCCCGAAATACGAACTTTGGCAGGTCTTCGGGCTTGGGGGCTGATGGCCTACAGCGACGGCTTCCCACCTGACGGCAGTGCCCTGATGTCGCTTCGTTCCCCCTTACCGCTGCGCGCCAGCTCCGGATTCTCACCGGATTCCCTTTTAAGCATGATGCGCCAAAGCGGGGGGATTATAGGCACAGCAGGATTGGATGTATAGCCATCTGGATTTCTGTCATCATTTTTCCCACAAGAGGGTGTCGAGTGGCACAATTACCGCCCTGCACCTCTGTCATGGCTGCCGTTGGGCGCAATCTGAAGGGGTCAGACGCAAGAAATGTTGAGCCAGGTCCCACGGCTTTTTGGTAACATGCGGCAAACGTTTGACACCCCCGAGGAAGCCGTAATGACGACCCCCCCAATGATCGGCCTGGTAATGGGCTCTGACTCCGATTGGCCCGTGATGCAAGCGGCCGCCCGCATCCTCAAGGAGCACGGCGTGCCCTATGAAGCGCGCGTCGTCTCAGCCCATCGCACCCCGGATCTGCTGTTCGAATATGCCGCCAGTGCCCGCGAACGCGGTCTGCGCGCCATCATCGCCGGGGCTGGCGGGGCCGCCCACCTGCCGGGCATGCTGGCCGCCAAGACCACAGTGCCTGTGCTCGGTGTGCCCATCCCGACCCGTCAGCTCAAGGGGATGGACTCCCTGCTCTCCATAGTGCAGATGCCCAAAGGGGTGCCGGTCGCCACCTTCGCCATCGGCGAGGCGGGTGCCGCCAACGCCGGTCTGTTTGCCGTCTCCCTGCTGTCGGTTGCCCAGGATGGCGACGCCCCTCGTTATCACCAGCAGCTCGACAGTTTCCGCGCCAACGAGCGCGATCGGGTGCTGGCCCTGCAACTGGAGGACCCGGCATGATACTGCCCCCCGCTACCCTCGGCATGCTAGGGGGCGGCCAGCTCGGCCGCTATTTCGTGATGTCGGCCCATCGCCTCGGTTATCAGGTGATAGTGCTGGATCCGGATCCCGCCAGCATCGCCGGCGCCGCGGCCGACGCCCAGATAGTGGCGGCCTATGACGACGCCGAGGCGCTGGCCGAGCTGGCTCGTCGCTGTGATGCCGTCACCTGCGAGTTCGAGAACGTACCGGCAGCCTCCCTGGCCCTGCTGGAGCAGCACCTGCCGGTGCGCCCTGCGGCCAGCGCCGTGCGTGTCTGTCAGGATCGCCGGGAAGAGAAAGCCTTCCTGACCCACGCCGGCGTGCCGGTCGCCCCGAACCTGACCCTGTTGCCGGGTGAGCCGCTGCCGGCCCTGCCCAGCGACCTCTTCCCCGCCATTCTCAAGACGGCCCGCGAAGGCTACGACGGCAAAGGACAGTGGACTATCCACAATGCGGGCGAATTGCCAGCGGCCCTGGCCGCCAGCGGCGTGCCCTGCGTGCTGGAGAAACGCCTGCCGCTGGAAGGGGAGTTTGCCCTCACCCTGGCCCGCAGCCCGAGCGGTGCCATCAGCGCCCTGCCCCTGGTGCAGAACTGGCACAGCGGTGGCATCCTGGATCAGACCCGCTCCCCGGCCAATGTCCCGGCCCTGGAGGCAGAGGCCCAGCGTATCGCCGAGCACATCATCGCCGCCCTCGACTATGTGGGGGTGCTGACGGTGGAGTTCTTCCTGGTCGGCGGCGCGCTGCTGGTCAACGAGATGGCGCCCCGCCCTCACAACTCGGGCCACCCCAGCATCGACAACGCCGGCTGCAGCCAGTTCGAGCTGCAGGTGCGCGCCCTGTGCGATCTGCCCCTGCCGGCACAGGCTGAGGTTCAACCCGCCATCCTGCTCAACCTGCTCGGTGATCTGTGGCAAGACGGTACGCCGGACTGGGCCGGCGCCCTGGCCCTGCCCGGCGTGCACCTGCACCTCTATGGCAAGGGCGACGCCCGCCCCGGACGCAAGATGGGCCATGTCACCGTCACCGGCCGCAACTGGCCGACGGTCGAGGCCACCGCCAGCCAGCTGCGCACCCTGTTGGGACTGCCGCCGCGCTAAGCGTCGCTGGTACCAACGAAAAGACCCGGGCCAAGGCCCGGGTCTTCTTTTTTACCGCAGTGGGGACCAGGTCAGCCCCGATCCGCCGCCACCGCAACGGGGGCCGGCAGCCGTATGGTGAGAGAGAGCACCAGGGCCACCACCAGCAACACCAGAATGAGGTTGAAGGTCGCCATGAAGCCGCCAAACAGGGAAGCCACGATGGAGCCTATGATGCTGCCCAGGCCAAAGCCCAGATAGATGACGCCGTAGTTCTTGGTCAGGTTGTTGAGCCCGAAGAAGTCGCTCACCAGGGAGGGGTAGACGGTGATGGTGCCGCCGAAGCTGAAGGCCACACAGGCCACCGCCACGAAGAACAGGTTGGCATTGAGCGGCACGAACAGCAGCAGAACCATACCCGCCAGGGTAATCAGCTGGGCGATGGTGATGACCCGGATGCGGGACATCTTGTCGGAGAGAATGCCCAGCACCAGACGACCACCCAGGTTGGCCATGGCGATGATGGCGACGGCGTTGGCGGCGACCACGGCAGGCAAACCCACCATCTTCTCGCCGATGTCCTTGGCCACCCCGATGACGTAGAGGCCGCTCATGCAGGCAGTGAGGAACATCAGCGCCAGCATCCAGTACTGCGGCTTGCGCATCGCCTCAGCCAGGGTGAAGTCGCGGCTCTCGGTCTGCTGCAGGGAGGCAGCCTGCTGGGGCGCATCCTTCATCAGCATGCCGCCCACCAGCACCATGGACATGGCAATCAGCCCCCACAGCTGGAAGGTGGTCTCAAGGCCGGAGCTGGAGAGCAGCGGCAGGTTGATGTACTTGAAGCCGAGACTGCCGAGACCATAGGCCCCGATGGAGCAGGCGGAGATCAGCCCTTTGCGCTCCGGGAACCACTTCACGCAGTTGGAGAGGGTCATCAGGTAACCGGTCCCGTCGGCGAAGCCCACCAGAATGCCGGCGCAGAGATAGAGCATGGCCAGATTGCTGGCGTGAGCGGTGAGGAAGAAGCCGATGCCGAGCAGCACGCCGGCCCCCAGGGTGACATTGCGCACCCCGAACCGCTCCTGCAGCTTGCCTGCCAGGGAGGAGGCCACCGCCAGGGAGAGGCTGAGCAGACCGAAGGCAAACGCCACCTGACTGACCGGCTCGTCCAGCTTGTCGGAGAGCTGGGCGTTGAACAGGCTCCAGGTGTAGACGGAGCCCAGCGCAAACTGGGTGATGATGGTACCGATCAGGGTCAGATACCGGGTGCGATTCATCTCTTTAGTCATGATGCGTCTCGGGGAATGGCCATAAGGAAATTGAGGCCACTATAGGCAAGACGCAGCTCGCGCCGATCGATTAAGGCATGAAATGCAGATCGGCGGGCATGAATGACAATCAGAGGCGCATCAGCTGACGGAACGCCTTGATGTTGCTGCGGCTGACCGGCACCTCGAACGGCAGATCATGGAGCCGGATGAGATAGGTGCTGTTGAACCAGGGCACTATCTCGCGGATCTTGTTGATGTTGACGCAGTAGGAGCGGTGGCAGCGGAAGAAACCCTCCGCCGGCAACCGGCTGACAAACTCGCTGAGGGCCATGGTCATCACATAACGATCGGTGCGGGTGTAGACATAGGTGAGCTTCTCGTCCGCTTCCGCATAGTAAATCTGCTCGCAGGGGGTGACGATGATGCGCTCCCCCTTCACCAGATTGACGGTGCGATTGTGCGGCGTGCCCGGCTCGCTCCCCTGCCCCACCTGCGACTTGCCTGCATGTTCGAGCTTTTGCAGCAGATTGATGATGCGCGGCTCGTTGTAGGGCTTGAGGATATAGTCGAACGCCTCCAGCTCGAACGCCTCCACCGCGAACTCCTTGTAGGCGGTGACGAACACGATGTGGGGCGGATGGCTCGACTTGTGCAGGTTCTTGGCCAGCAGCAGGCCATCGATGGAGGGGATCTGGATATCCAGGAACACCACGTCCACCTCGTGATCCTGCAGGTATTTGAAGGCCTCCAGCCCATCCTCGAAGCTCGCCACTATCTCGATCTGGCTGTGCTGGTTCACCAGATAGATCAGCTCCTCCCGAGCCAGATATTCGTCTTCCACTATGATGGCTTTCAGCATGGCATTGCCCCCTGAAGGCACGCAGGAGAGGCCAGCTCCTCCCGTATCAAACATTCATCTTCGACAATAATGGCTGTCAGCATGACAACACCTCTCGCAGCACACCCTTATCCTCAACCATGATGGCCCTCAACATGGCATCGCCTCCTGATCCGGCAGATAGAAACAGACTTCGGTACCCGGCTCCAGCCGCTTGAGGTGCAGGCCGTCACCGTACAGCAGCTTGACCCGCTGATGCACGTTCATCAGGCCTATGCTGCGGCTCTCCACCCGGCCGGCGGCCACCCCGTCGATCACCGTCTGGCTGATGCCGTAGCCGGTGTCCCGCACCGCCACCCGGATACCGCCCGCCAGCTGTTTCACCTCTATGATGACCCGGCCCGGGGCGCTGCGGGGCTGGATGCCGTGCAGGATGGCGTTTTCCACCAAGGGCTGCAACAGCAGGCTCGGCACCTGAATGTGTACGTCGTCCACCTCGAACACCACCTCCAGCTTGTCGCCGAAGCGGGCCTGCTCGATGGCCACGTAGTCACGCACCTGCTGCAGCTCCTCCTGAATATCGATGAGCTCATCCCCCTTGTTGAGGTTGTAGCGCAGGTAGTCCGCCAGATTGGCGATCAGCTGGCGCGCCTGCTGGGGCCGGATGCGGATCAGCGACGAGATGGCGTTGAGGGCATTGAACAGGAAGTGCGGGTTGATCTTGCTCTGCAGTGCGGTGAACTCCGCCTTGCGGGTCATCTCCTTGAGCTGCTCGATGCGCGACACCTCCATCTGAGTGGAGATGAGCTGGGAGAGGCCCACCGCCATCTCCTTGAGGGAGCTGGTGATGCTGTGGGTGCGGCGATAGTAGATCTTGAGAGTGCCGCTCACCGAGCCGTTTTCCCGCAGCGGAATAATGATGACCGAGTGGAAATCGGAGAGGTGATACTGGCGCAGATCGTTGTTGATGATGATCTGGTCGAGCAGCACCGCCTGCTGGGTCATGCCGCTAATGGCGTGGTGCTCGTCCAGCTCGTAGTAATCCTTGCCGACCCCCACGTAGGCCAGCACGTCACGGGTATCCGTGATGGCCACCGCATCGGCATGGATCTCGCTCCTGATCACGCCGCACACCTGACCGAGGGAGTGGCGATCAACCTTCTGGAAGAAGGGCAGCGTCTGGTTCGCTATGTCCAGCGCCAGCTTGGCCTGCTTGGCGGCAATCAGCTCCTTCTCGTCATCCAGATCCTGCACCAGCTTGATGATGAGGCCGATACAGAGCGCCCCAGCGATCATGGGATAGGCGATGTGGCTGACGATTTCCACCCCCACCTCATGGGGTTCGGTCAGCAGCCAGATCAGCAACATGGTCAGCCCCTCACACAGCATGCCCGCCAATATGCCATAGAGCCAGAGCCGCGACTTGCGGCAGCGCAGGTGCAACCAGGTTGCCAGCAGACCGGCGATGATGCTGGCGATGAGACAAGGGATCGAGGTGTGACCATCCATGTCGATGAGGTAACGGTGCAGGCCTGAGATGACCCCGGCCGGAATGCCGACCCAGGGGCCGAACAGGATGCCGCCCGAGATGATGGCGATGATCCGCACATTGATCAGCGCCCCTTCCACCGGAATGCCGGTATAGGTGCTGAACACCGCAAACAGGCAGAAGATGGAAGCCACCAGCACCAGCTCCGCCGGGGTGTGATCCCGCTTCTGGAACAGTCGCTGGAACGGCCGGGTGCGGGTCAGGAGAAAGAGCGTCATCAGCATCAGCGCCGCCCGCTCAAACACCGCCAACAACATCATCTGATTTTCGAGCATGGGGCCTCCGGCCTATGGCCACGAGGGGCGCACTATAGAAGGAATCTGGCCATGGACGGCTGACCCCGATCAAATCAGGGACATGAGACCACAACGGCAGGATTGAAAAGAGAGGGACCCTCTCATCGGGCCCCAGTGTACCGCAGGCAGGTACCAGAGAGGCATCGGGCTGCCATATTCAGCCCGATGGAGAAGGCAAGGACGGCATCAGGACGACAGGGTCGCCAGCCTGGCGGCGAAGCCCATGAAAAACAGGCCGATCAGGCCATTGCCCAACCGGGCAAGCCCCTGTTTACGTCGAAAGAAGCGGGCAACCAGAGTGCCGCCGAAGATCAGCAGGGTGAGATAGACGAAGCTCATGGCTTCCAGCATGCCCGCCAGCACTAGGTAGGAGATCCAGGTGTGGGCATAGCTGAAGTCGATGAACTGCACGAAGAAGGAGACGTAGAAGAGGATCGCCTTGGGGTTGGTGAGGCTCAAGGTGAGTGCCTTGGAGAAATAACGCTCCCCCAGCTCGACCGCAGACTCCTGCCCTTCACGCCGGGCAATGAAGTTGGCATGGAGGATCTTCACCCCCAGATAGAGCAGGTAGATGGCGCCGAGGTAACGCACCAGGGTAAACAGCAGGGGGGTGGTACGAATGAGGGAGGCGATCCCCAGGTAGGCGCAGAAGATGAGGATGGCATCGCCGACAAAGACGCCGAGGGCGGCGCGATAGCCCGGTCCTATGCCCCGTACGGTGGCGGTACGCAGCACATAAATGGAGTTGGGTCCCGGCGCAATGATGATGAAGAAGAGTCCCACCAGATAGGTCCAGACGTTGATGACTCCCAGGCTTTCGAACATGTTCCCTCCATGGCGGGCGATGGGCCGGATAGCGGCGGCAGGCTTTCTATACTAATCCGCCGCGCGCCAAGCACAAGATCTGACCTGCCATCCACACACCTTCAGGATGAACGCCTTGCACACCGATCGATAGCCACCCTGGCGTTCGCCCACTTTGGTTATGTCCAGATACACCGGGATAGGGCATGGTAGAGGGAGTATGAAACCGCAGATACCTCACCCATGGACAAGACCTTGATTACCGACACGCCGATCGCCGCGACACCCTCAGCCGACCCCCTGAACACCACCGCGTATCCGGTGATTGCCGCCATCAGCTTCTCGCACCTGTTGAACGACATGATGCAGTCGGTGCTGCTGGCCATCTATCCGTTGTTGAAGCTGGGGCTCGATCTGTCGTTCACCCAGATAGGGCTCATCACCCTTACCTACCAGTTCACGGGCTCGTTGTTGCAGCCGCTGATCGGCCTCTACACCGACCGCAGACCCATGCCGTATTCGCTGCCCCTCGGCATGGGCTTCACCCTGATCGGCTTGCTCTCCCTGTCACAGGCGGGCAGCTTTGGCGCCGTGCTGCTGTCGGCCATGCTGATCGGCATGGGTTCGTCCGTCTTCCACCCGGAATCCTCCCGGGTCGCCCGCATGGCGGCTGGCAACCAGCCGGGTCTGGCCCAATCCCTGTTCCAGATCGGCGGCAACCTCGGCTCGGCCATAGGCCCGCTGCTCGCCGCGCTCATCATAGTGCCGCAGGGACAAGGCAGCGCCGCCTGGTTCTCGCTGTTCGCCCTGGTGGGTGTCATGGTGCTCTGCCTGGTCGGGCGCTGGTCCAGCCATCACGGGGCCAACTTCCACAAGCGGATGAAGGCCCATGCTGGCAGTGGCCTGAGCCGCCGCCAGGTCGGCTGGTCGCTGGTCATCCTCGGTCTGTTGATGTTCTCCAAGTTCTTCTACATGACCAGCCTGAGCAGCTATTACACCTTCTATCTGATGGACAAGTTCAGCCTGTCGCTGGATAGCGCCCAGTTCCATCTGTTTACGTTCCTGTTTGCCGTCGCGGCTGGCACCGTGCTCGGCGGGCCGGTCGGTGACCGCATCGGCCGCAAACGGGTGATCTGGATCTCCATCCTGGGCGTCGCCCCCTTCACCCTGCTGCTGCCCCACGTCGACCTGTTCTGGACTTCGGTGCTCTCGGTGATCATCGGCCTCGTCCTGGCGTCGGCCTTCTCAGCCATCCTGGTCTACGCCCAGGAGCTGGTGCCCGGCAAGGTCGGCACCATCTCCGGCCTCTTCTTCGGCTTCGCCTTCGGCATGGGGGGCATAGGCGCCGCCCTGCTGGGTCAGCTGGCCGATGCGACCAACATAGAGACCGTGTACCAGCTCTGCGCCTACCTGCCGCTCATCGGCCTGCTGACCGCGTTCTTGCCAACCCTTAGAAAGGGATAGTGGGCCGCCCCGCGAGGGATACCGCCTATAAAAAACGCGGCCTGAGCAGGCCGCGTCTGAAGTTGATGAAGGCAAGGGTAGGTCAGCAGTACTGGCCAGCTACCCAGCCGGAAGACCAGGCCCATTGGAAGTTGTAGCCACCAAGCCAGCCGGTCACGTCCACCACCTCGCCGACGAAGTAGAGACCGGGCACCTTGCGCGCCTCCATGGTCTTGGAGGAGAGCTCGTTGGTATCTACCCCCCCCAGGGTCACCTCGGCGGTGCGATAGCCTTCGGTGCCGTTCGGCAGTATCTGCCAATCCCCCAGCAGGGTGGCCACCGCGTCCAGCTCCCGCTCGTTGTACTGGCGCATCGGCTTGCTGACCAGCTGGCCCAGCTCCACCAGCTTGTCGACGAAGCGCTTGGGCAGCTCGCGCCCCAGCACCGTCTTCAGCTCCTGAGCAGGGTGCGCCTGGGCCCAGGCCTTGAGGGCCGCCGGTATATCCAGCTCGGGCAGCAGGTTGATGTGGATCTTCTCCCCCGCCAGCCAGAAGGAGGAGATCTGCAGGATGGCGGGGCCCGAGAGGCCGCGGTGGGTGAACAGCATGGCCTCCTTGAAGCGGGTGCCATCCTCGGCGGTCACCGCCACCGGCAGGCTGACCCCGGCGAGATCGGCGAAGGCTTCTTTCTGTTCCTGATGCAGGGTGAAGGGCACCAGACCGGCGCGGGTGGGCAGCACTGTGAGGCCGAACTGCTCCGCCAGCTTGAAACCGTAGGGAGTGGCGCCGAGCTTGGGCATGGAGAGGCCGCCGGTGGCTACCACCAGGGAGTGGCAACGGATCTCGCCCTTGCTGGTGTCGAGCAGGAAGCCGTCATCCGTCTTGTTGACGGAGAGGATCTCGGTCTGGCACTGCAGGGTCACCCCGGCCCAGTCACACTCGGTGAGCAGCACCTCGACTATCTCCTTGGCGTTCTCGTCACAGAACAGCTGGCCCAGGGTCTTCTCGTGATAATTCACCCCATGCCTGTCCACCAGATCGATGAAGTCCTGCTGGGTGTAGCGCGCCAGCGCCGACTTGCAGAAGTGCGGATTGCCCGAGAGGAAGGCGTGGGGACCAGCCTGATGGTTGGTGAAGTTGCAGCGACCGCCGCCGCTGATGAGGATCTTGCGCCCCGGTTTCTTGGCGTTGTCCAGCAGCAGCACGGATCGCCCCCGATAACCGGCCTGGGCCGCACACATCAAGCCGGCCGCCCCGGCTCCGATCACCACCACATCCACCTGCTTCATCGTCACTCACCCATTAAAAGAAAAACGGCCCCTGCCAAGGGACCGTCATCGCATCCGGCAGAAACCACAGCGGCGGTTTCATGGCTGCATCAATCGAAAACGGCCCACGAGGGGGGCCGTATTGTACTGGCTGAACACTAAGTGTCCACGACTATCAGGCGTTGCCGTCCATGATGCTGGCAGGGGCGCCCTTGGCCAGCTCGGCCAGCTCCTTGTCGATGAAGTAGAGACCCTTGCCATCCTCGCCCACCAGCGACAGACGATCGACGATGCTCTTGAACAGCTTCTCCTCTTCGTGCTGCTCGGCCACGTACCACTGCAGGAAGTTGAAGGTGGAGTAGTCCTGGGTGGTGAATGCCACATGGGCCAGGCCGTTGATGCACTTGGTGATGTGGAACTCGTGCTCCAGGGTGGTGCGGAAGATGTCCCCCAGCGAGTTGAACTCGTGGGGAGGCGCATCGATGGCACCCAGCAGCGGCATGCCACCGGTTTCGCTCACGTAGGTGAACAGGCGCTCCATGTGCTGGCGCTCCTCGGCGGCGTGCTTGCGCAGAAAGGTAGCGGCCCCTTCGAAGCCCTTGTCCTCGCACCAGGCGCTCATCTGCAGGTAGAGATTGGAGGAATAGAATTCAAGATTAATCTGCTCGTTCAACTTCTCGATCATGGCTTTGGCCAACATGATGATTCTCCACTGTGATTTGGTCACGATTGTCGCCACTGTTGCAGTCTGACGCAACCAGATACGACGGCCAGCACTCGCAGTTGTGACCCGGACGCATCTCATCCTGTCACCCATACGGTTATAGAGAAGCAAAGAAACATGGTGTAGGTAGCGTCAGCCATTATGATGGCGCCAGTGGTCGGGGAAAGGATTCAATGAAATTCATTATGGCACTGGCGCTGCTCTGGATAACCCAGTTGCATGCCACTCCCTCCTTGCTGGAAGAGGCAGAATTGCAGGCGGCGCGCGATCCCGTCGGCTACCTGCAACGCCTCGACGCCAGCCCGCAGCAAAACATGGAGCTGTTCTACGCCAGAGCCCTGGCCCAGGCCGCGCTGGGCCGTTACCAGCAGGCCCTGCTGGACAACGCCCGCGCCCGCGGGCTGGCCAGTGCCCAGCAGGAGCTCCGGCGCCTGCTCGACTTCAGATTGCAGCAGATTGCCCTGACCCTGGATACCGAGGCCCCCGAGCAGGCCCTCCACCTGCTGACCCAGCTCAGGCCGGCCGTCCTGGGCCATGCCCAGCAGGAGTCCGAATGGCATGCCCTCAATGGCCTCGCACTCTACCGTACCCAGCAGCTGAAGGAGGCGATCGCCGAGCTCAAGACCGCCTTCCAGCTCAAGCAGAAAGGGCCAAGAAGCGCCCTCGCCACCCTGCAGCGTGCCCGCCTGCTGATGACCCTTGGCAACCTCTATGCCGATCTCAGCCTCCACCGGGAGGCCGAGAGCTACTATCAGGATGCCCTCGGGCAGATGGTGCGACTGAACGAGCCCAACAGCCAGGTCATCATCCGTGCCAACATGGCGCGGCTCTACATCGACATGGCACGCCCCGATCGGGCGCGCGAGCTGCTCGATGCCCTGCTGGCCACCCCGGGGCTGTCACCGCACTATCGTGCCATCGTGCTCGGCTATCAGGCCATGGTGTTCAATGCACAGCGAGACTGGCACTCGGCCTGGCAGAGTCTGGAAGAGGCGCAGGCCATTTATGAGGGGCTGGGTTACCCTCAGGCGGCCTCCCGGCTGACCGAGATCCGTGCCAGAACGCTGCAGGGACGGGGGGAGACCCAGCTGGCCTTGCAACTGCTGACGACCCAGCCAGGCCCGGTCAGCATAGAGGGCAAGGCGATGCAGGCCAGACTGCTGGCCGATCTGGGGCGCTACTCCGAGGCCTACGGGGTCATGACCCGCTACATGCAGCACTACAAACAGCACTTCAACCAGACCCTGAGCCAGCATGCCGCCGCCTTCCAGGTCGAGATGGACCTGGCCCGCAGCGAGGCCAGCAACCTCGCCTTGCAGCAGGAGAACGAGAACAAGCGCCAGCAACTGTTGTATCAACAGAGCGCCCGTTACTACCAGATGATGCTGGTCATCCTGCTGATCGGTGCCCTGATCCTGCTCGGACTCACCACCCACAGGCTGCACCGCAGCTCGCGCCACCTCTACAAGCTCGCCACCTTCGATCAGCTGACCGGGCTGCCGAATCGGCGCGCCCTGCTGGAGCGGCTGGAACAGCAGTGGCAGCTGGATGCGCCGCTGACCCTGCTCATCATCGACATCGACCATTTCAAGCAGATCAACGACCGCCACGGCCACCAGACCGGCGATCAGGCCATCCGGCAACTGGCCCGGGAACTGAAGAACTGGGCGCCGGATCTGCAACAGGTCGGGCGCTGGGGAGGAGAGGAGTTTCTGGTGGCCATGGCGCAGGATGGCATCACCTGCTGGCGGCTGGCCGAGCAGTTGAGAAACCGGATCGCCTACCTGGCCGCCCCTCACATGACCATCAGCATTGGGGTGGCAGAGCGATCACCGGACGACGACAGCCTCAGCCAGCTGATCCACAGGGCCGACATGGCCATGTACCAGGCCAAGCGTCAGGGACGCAACCAGACCATACTGGCACCGACCTCCAACCAGCCCGTCAGCAACGTCGCCTGAGGCCGGGGCGGGAAGCCATCGTGACTGCTTGATGATCGTGCATCAGACAACAGATGCCAGGGGCGCAACCAGACCATGCTGGCGCCAGGCCCCAACCAACCCGCCGAACTCACCTGCCATGTTGCCTGAGGCAGGTAACGGACTCAGGGCAGCAGCTCGGTCATTGAGGCGACATCCACCGGTGCCCCATAGTCGACGCCCGGCAGCTCGAAGCCGTTGAGTTGCATGAAGTCCTGGCGCAGCCCGGCGAAGTCCCCCAGGGCATGGAAGTTGTCCGGCGTCACCTTGGGCCAGAGCGCCGAGACGGCGGCCTGAATGGCCGGGTCGAGCTCATGGTCATCCATCCGGATCAGCCGGTTGCCGTCGGCCACCACCCCATTGGGCCCGTACATCTTGGCGGCGAACAGCCGCTGCATCTGCTCGATGCAACCCTCGTGCACGCCCCGCTCCTTCATCACCCCCATCAGCAGGCCGAGGTAGACCGGCAGCACCGGGATATAGGCGCTCGCCTTGGTCACCAACGCCTTGCACACCGACACCCAGGCGTGGCCGCCGAGCTCGGCTAGTTGCAGGTTGATGGTCTCTGCGGTGGCGTGCAGGTGCTCCTTGGCGTAGCCGATGGTGCCGTCTCTATAAAGGGGATAAGTGGATTCCGGGCCAATGTAGGAGTAGGCGACTGTCTGCACCCCTGGGGCCAGACAATCCGCCTGCTGCAGCGCCTGCAGCCAGAGCTGCCAGTCCTCACCGCCCATCACGGTGACGGTGTCGCGGATCTCCTCCGGAGTGGCAGTCGCCAGGGATTGCTGCACCAGGGCGTCCTGTTCCAGATCCAGCCCCCAGCCGCTGAAGGGCTGGCCCGTGGTCTTGAGCACGGAGCGCACCTGCCGGCCATCCGGCAGCACCCGGATGCCGCTGGCCAGGGAGTAGATCACCAGATCCACCTGCCCCAGCTGCTGGCGGATGGCGTCGATGGCCTGCTGACGCAGGGCGTCCGAGAAGGCATCGCCGATCAGGTTGATGGCGATGCGCCCCTCCTGCTCCGCCGCCTGTCGAAACCAGATGTTGTTGTACCAGCCCGCGCTGCCGAGCCCCTTGTCGGAGGGCCCGCGTTCGAACGAGATGCCCAGAGTATCTGCGCCGGCGCCGAAGGTCAGCGCGATGCGAGACGCCAGCCCGAAGCCGGAGGAGGCACCCAGCACCAGCACCCGCCTGGGCCCGTTGAAGGAGCCCGCCCCCTTGACGCTGGCGATCTGCTGCTGCACGGCGGCACGGCAACCGATGGGGTGGCAGTTGCGGGCGACGCAGCCCTGGATCTGGGGATGAATGATCATGAATGAATCTCCAAGGAATCGATGGAATACGAGGAGCGGCGGCCGCTAGCACATCGATCATCGCCAGCGTCTCCACGGGAATTGGCTAGAGCATAACCAAGAAGCCGGTGATTACCTTGATGTCGGGCGGCATATGGGCAAGAAAGGGGGGCATAAAAACAAGAGGGAGCACAAGGCTCCCCAAAGCGTTATTCAGATGCTTTTTGTTGTGTTGTGTTCATTGCGAAGCACGGGCACATCCTATTCTTCTCCCTGGATCGGGGCAATAGACCGGTTGTGATCGGCTTCAAAATCCTGTTCAAAATATGTGCGACCTTGTCCTCGAGATGGCAACCGGGGCGTACGGGTTTTCCATGCAAATCCCGAAACTGTGGTGACATCGCCGTTTTAGTTTCAGCGGACATTGGTATAGTGAATCCAGGATCAGTGAGGAGAACTCCCATGAGTGGAACCTATTACAAGCACATACTGGCCGCGATCGACCTGTCGGAAGACAACCGCAAGGTGATCGACAAGGCGGTCGACCGGGCCCGTTCCAATGGCGCCAAGCTGTCGGTGATCCATGTGGACGTGGACCTCAAGGATCTCTACACCGAGATGATCGATATCGACATCGACAACGTGCAGGATCAGGTGATCGCCGAAGCGAAAGAGAAGCTCGAGACCTTCCTGGCCTCGGTGGACTACCCCATCGAGAAGAAGCTGGTGATCTGCGGCGATCTGAGCGAGCGAGTCAACCAGGCGGTCAAGGATTACCAGATAGACCTGCTGGTGTGCGGCCATCGCCAGAGTTTCTGGAGCCTGCTCACCTCCAGCGCCCGCCAGCTGATGAATACGGTGCCCTGCGATCTGCTGGTGGTGCCCTTGCAGAAGTGATTAAACAGGCGTAGCTTGTTTATCCATGAATATCACTGCTTTCAATCGCAACAACTGGTGGTGCTGCTTATAAACAGGCGGCACCGCTTTTCTATGTGAAATTCCCAGAAGAAAACACCGTGACCGCCGAGAGGCGGTCATTGTTTTCATCCCTTTGTCGCCTCCCGGCCCACCCCAATCGGAGAGAGTGACATGCACGACCCCATTATCCTGACCGGCGATCGCCCCACCGGCAAACTGCACATAGGCCACTACGTCGGATCCCTGCGCCAGCGCGTCGAGGCCCAGCACCATTACCGCCAGTTCGTGATGATCGCCGATCTGCAGGCGCTGACCGACAACGGCCACAACCCGGCCAAGGTGACAGATCACGTGCTGGAGGTGATGGCCGACTACCTGGCCGCCGGCTTGGATCCGGCCAAGACCACCTTCTGCCTGCAGAGCGCCCTGCCCGCCCTCGCCGAGCTCACCACCTATTACCTCAATCTGGTCAGCGTCGCCCGGCTGGAGCGCAACCCTACGGTGAAGGCCGAGATCCAGCAGAAAGGGTTCGAGCGCAGCCTGCCGGCCGGTTTTCTGGTCTATCCCGTCAGCCAGGCCGCCGACATCACCGCCTTTCGCGCCACCCATGTGCCGGTCGGCGAGGATCAGCTGCCCATGCTGGAGCAGACCAACGAGATTGTGCGCCGCTTCAACGCCCTGGTGGGCAAGGAAGTGCTGACCGAATGTCAGCCCATCCTGAGCGACACCGGCCGCCTGCCCGGCATCGACGGCAAGGCCAAGATGTCCAAGTCCCTCGGCAACACCATAGAGCTAGGCATGTCGAGCGATGAGGTGAAACAGGCGGTGTTTGCCATGTATACCGACCCCAACCACCTCAGGGTGAGCGATCCGGGCCAGGTCGAAGGGAATACTGTGTTCGCCTATCTGGATGCCTTCCACCCGGACAAGGCGCTGGTAGCCGAGATGAAGGCCCACTACCAGCGCGGCGGGCTCGGCGACATGCGCTGCAAGCAGGTGCTGAACGACTGCCTGCAGACTCTGCTCGCCCCCATGCGGGAGCGGCGTCAGGCGGCCATAGCCGACAAGGAGCAGCTGCTGCGCCTGTTGCAGCAGGGCACCTTGCAGGCCCGCGCCCTCACCGACGAGGTGCTGGCTGAGGTGAAGGGGGCGATGGGGCTGGACTACTTCGCCGGGTTGCGCTGAGTCGGCGCCCCCAGCGCGTCTGCACCGTAGCGCTCGAAGGCGAGCCGGTGCAGCAGCCCCTTGAACCAGCCGATCGCCTCGTCGTGGGCGCTGAGCGGGTGGCCCGCCATCAGGTAGACGATGGGAATGGCGGGCTCCAGCTGATGCAGCCGCAACGGGTAGTAGCGGCAGAAGTGGCGCCCTATCATCTCGGGCACCACCACCAGATAGCGGCCGGTCGCCATCAGCTGCGGCACCGCCATAAAGCTTGGCAGCCGCACCCCCAGCTCCCGCGCCACCCCGAAGCGGGCCAGCCAGAGATCCACCATGGCCTGGCTGTGCCCCCAGCTGGAGGTGTGGATGTGGGGGCGACTCACCAGCTCGTCCGGCCCCAGCTCATCGGGCAGCTCGCTGCCAAAGGGTGACAGGCAGACCAGGGGATTGCTGAACCACTCCTCGCGCCACAAGCGAGGGGAGAGATGGTTGGCGCCCGCAAAACCGATCACCAGATCCAGCTCCCCCTTCTCCAGCTCCCGCTCGTAGTCACTGTCCGCCAGCTCGCACACCTCCAGCCGGCAATGGGGCGCCTGCTGCACCATGCGCTCCACCAGGGTCGGCACCAGGCCGTGCTCCACCGAGCCCGGGGTGGCGATGCGAAACACCCGCTGGGCGCTGGCGGGATCGAATCCCTTGGCCTGGCGCAAGCCCTGCTCCAGCATGGCCAACGCCTGGCGCACCGGCCCGGCCAGCGCCTTGGCCCGCTCGGTCGGCATCATCTCGCGCCGGCTCATGACAAACAGGGGGTCATCCAGCGCCGTACGCAACCGCCCCAGCGCATGGCTGACGGTGGACTGGGAGAGGTGCAGCCGCTCGGCGGCACGGGTGACGTTGCGCTCCTGCATCAGCATGTCGAACACATTGAGCAGGTTGAGGTCGAGGCGGGAAAGGGGGATTTCCATCGATATTGGCCATAGTAGAATGACGACAATTCATTTTTGGCATAGTAGCAGATTGCATAGAATGCGCAGGCGAATTACACGGAGATTAAAATGCGTAGCTATCTGTTGTTGCTGGCGATTGGCCTGTTGTGGGGCTCCCAGTTCATTTTCATGCATCAAGCCGTCACCGAACTGCCCCCCATCATGGTGGCGGCCGGTCGCGCCCTGTGCGGCAGCCTGACCCTGGGTCTGCTCTGCCTGTTCATGCGCCTCAAGAGCGAGCACACCCCCTGGCGCACCTATATGTTGATCGCCCTGCTCGATGCCACCATCCCCTTCATCATGGTGGCCTGGGGTCAGCAGTATGTGGACAGCGCCATCGCCGCCGTGGTCATGGGTTGTATCCCCTTTGTGACCATTCTGGCTGCGCCCCTGTTTATTTCTGGTGAAAGAATCACCAAGGACGGTCTTCTCTCCGTGGTCATCGGCTTCGTCGGCGTGCTGGTGCTGTTCTGGCCGAAACTGGCCAACGGCATGAACGCCGGTCTGCTCGGTGCCATGGCCATACTGTTCGGCGCCAGCTGCTTCGCCATCGGCCTGCTGATGATCAAGCGCTTCGCCAAGGACCACCCCGTGGTGGTGGCCCGCAACATACTGATCTCCTCGGCCATCCAGCTGCTGCTGGCCGCGCCCTTCGTCACCGATCTGAGCGCGCTCACCCTGCCAAGCCAGCAGGCCATCGGCGCCGTGACCGTGCTGGGGGTGTTCTGTACTGGTCTGGTCTACTTCCTCTACATGGCGCTGATCCAGAAAGCGGGCCCGACGTTCGCCTCCTTCAGCAACTACCTGGTGCCGCTGTTCGGCGTCATGCTGGGCGCCTTGTTCCTCGGCGAACAGGTGCATTCCACCACGGCCGTGGCACTGGCGCTGATCCTGGGATCGGTCGCTCTGAACCAGTGGGCCCAGCAGCGCCGTACTCGTCGGGAGGCCAGCCTATGTCAGGCATCCTGACCACCCTGTGCGGCGGTCTGGTGCTGATAGCCGGCTGGCAGTATCGCCACCGGCTGGCCGGACTGCTCGGCCTGCTGATGCTGACCCTGCCCTGGTTCTTCGACAGCAAGCTGCAGGCCATGCTGAGCTATGCCCTGAATGCCTGAATGCCATCTCTAATGTGTGACGAGAGTATATCTCTCCTGTTTTTGGGACCGTTTTTAAAAAAACCTCCGATTTGTCCCCGCTACCGGCGCTCTGCGCCGGTTTTTTTATGCCGGTTTCCCGCCCTCAGAGCAGTAGCGGTAGCTGAGCCGCTCGTTCTTGCGCGGCCCCGTGATCTGCCAGGCGAGCAGGAAGCCTTCGCCGGTTTCGGTCAGCTCGGCGCTGTAGTGATCCTGGCCGCACAGGTGCGCCTCGGCGGTGAGCCAGCGCCCGTCCCCCTGGGGCAGCAGCTCGAACAGCAGCACCGGCGCCTGGTGGCGAAGGTGGGAGAGGCTGATCCCCCACTCGCCGCGCTGCCACCAGAAGCTGTTGTGCATGGCGAGCACCCGGCCATGGGGCGTGGTGTAGCGCCCCTGCTCCGTAAACAGCCAGCCACCTTGATGATCGGTCACCCGCACCTCCCCCTCGCCACGGCCGTTCCAGTCGGTCGCAGAGCCCGCTCCGTTGCTCGCCTCGAAGGCAAAAGTGCCGATCCGTGGCAACTGTTCCCATAAACGCTGGATCGCGCTTTCCAACTCGGCCATCATAGCGCCCTCCAAATTGACAACTGACGACAATTCAATCACATGAACTACTTGATAGGGGTTACCCTGCTCTGGTCCTTCTCCTTCAGCCTGATCGGGGTCTACCTCGCCGGCCAGGTGGACGCCTACTTCTCGGTGCTGACCCGCATCGCCCTCGCCAGCCTGGTGTTCCTGCCCTTCCTGCGCCGCCGCTGGCTGCGCCCCGATCTGGTGGTCAAGCTGATGGCACTCGGCGCCATCCAGCTCGGCATCATGTATCTGTTCTATTACCACTCCTTCCTGCTGCTGACGGTGCCGGAAGTGCTGGTGTTCACCATCTTCACCCCCATCTACGTCACCCTGATCCACGATCTGCTGGAAGGGCGCTTCAAGCCGACCTACCTGTGGGGGGCGCTGCTGGCGGTGCTGGGGGCGGCCGTCATCCGCTTCGACGGCCTGACCGAGAGCTATGTGATGGGATTCCTGGTGGTGCAGGGAGCCAACCTCTGCTTCGCCCTGGGCCAGGTGGGCTACAAGGTGCTGCTGGCGCGAGAGGCGCAGCAACCGCCCCAGCTGGCGGTGTTCGGCTGTTTCTATCTGGGGGCCCTGGTGATCGCCCTGCCCGCCTGGTGGCTGCTGGGCCAACCACAATACCCGACGAGTGGATTGCAGTGGGGCATTCTGTTGTGGCTGGGGATTGGCGCTTCCGGGCTCGGCTACTTCCTGTGGAACAAGGGGGCCACCCTGGTGAGCAGCGGCGTGCTGGCCATCATGAACAACGCCCTGATCCCCGCTGGTCTGCTGGTCAATCTGGTGCTCTGGGGCAAGGATACGGATCTGTTCAGGCTCAGCGTCGGTGCCCTGCTGATGCTGGCCTCCCTCTGGATCTGCCAGCGTCAGCCGGCGCATAGCGCGGACTGACGAACCACCAGGCCTGCGGGTACAGGCCTCCTTTGACCCACAGGCGTCAGCGGGTGAGTGAGCGCTGACTAAAAATCAGCCAACCACAGTGTTGCGTTCCCGTCTGGCCTGGCCGTGGCAGGAGGCCAGCCGGGCCAGCAGGTGATCGAGCTGCTCGGCGTTCTGGCTCTGCACCAGGCCTATGCTGACGGTCACCGGCCGCTCGGGCAACAGGCTGGCATCGGCGATCTCGAGACGCAACCGTTCGGCAATCTCGAGACCGCTCAGCCGATCGGTCTGGGACAGCATCAGGATGAAACCGTCCTCATCCCAGCGGGCGAAGGGATCTTCCCGCCGCAATTCACGGCGTACTATACGGGCCAGCTTGGCAAGCATGGCGTCGCAGGTGGCCTCGCCAAACAGCTGCAATATCTTGCTGCGGTGATCCACGGTGAACTGCAGCAGGCAGAAGCTGCCGCTCTCGCTGGCCAGTCGCTCGTCCAGCAGCGACTCGAAGTGGCTGCGGCTCTCGAGCCCGGTGAGGGGGTCAGTATCGTGGCGATCGTCCAGCTGGGGCATGGCCGCGTCCAGATGGCGCACCACCCCCAGCAGTTGGCCCCGTTCGTCACGGCGCACCCGCTCTTCCAGCCGGATGTAGTGGCCCTGATGGTGCAGGATGCGGTACTCGAGCCGCAACCCGCTGCTGCGCCCCTCCCGACAGGCGTCGATGGCCTCCCCCAGACGGGGCCCGTCATCCGGGTGTACCCTATCCAGCCAGCCGAGGTCATCCAACTCGTTCCCCGCCAGCCCCAGCAGTTGCAGGCAGGAGGGATCGCGCCTCAGGCCCTGTTCGGCCGACCAGGTCCAGATCCCGGCCTCCAGCATCGCCATGGCTTCTGCCATCAGCGTCACCTCAAGCGGGGTAATGACCTCAACCCCGGGAGTCTCATACCTTTCCATCACGCGCCTCGACACCGGATCTGACTATCTGCCCATTCAGCAGCACTCAATAAGTAACATTGGCGATTGCGCCGAGCAACAGCGTCAACCCGCTTTTCCCAGATGCTCCTTTATCCGCACCCGCCACGCCCTCAGCCCTGATAGCCTTTCATCAGCTCTTGCCAGTTCTCCGGCACGAAATGGAAGCTGGTGTGAAGTTGGGACTCCTTGCTGAAGGAGCGCTGCAAACGTTCCAGATTGGCCTGCTGCCAGCTGCCGGGGGAGCGGATAGCCCCCTTGTCAAAATCGATCACCCACACCTTGCCCTCCTTGTCGAGCAGCAGGTTGTGACTGTTGAGATCCGCATGATAGACCCCGGCCTCGTGCAGCCGACGCACCGTCTGACCCACCTTGTGCCACACCTCGTCGGCGAGCGGCCCCTGCTTGAGCAGGGCCACCAGATCCTTGGCACCGCGAATACGCTCGATCAGGATGTCGGCGCGATAGAAGGGCCCCTGCTTGACCATGCGGGCCGCGAATGGCCGTGGCACCGGCAGCCCCTGTTCGCTCAACTGGGCCAGCAGACGATATTCGGCCATGGCGCGGCTCGATTCCACCCCTTCGAACCAGAAGCGATCCCGTACCAGCTTGCCCACCATGCCGCCGCGATAATAGTGGCGCAGCACCAGGTGGCGCGACTCATCCTTGACGAACCAGGTCACTCCGCGGCCTATGGCGGAGCCCACCACCTGCCGATGGGTCTGCCACCAGGCCGGATCGAACAACGCGGGGGAAGGGTCGCGGAAGGCGCCTTCGGCATACCAGCAGATCTGGTTGTGGGCGGTCTGTGTCAGCATCATGAGTATTCCGGTCGATAGTGGGGCGCAATGCATCCCGTCATGGGGACTGTGCCGGTCGGGCAGCTGGCGCAATTTTACAATCCACAAGGGAGTTTGCATAATGCCATCCATCCATTTTGCCACCGTTGCGCCACATCATGCCGCTGTTCCAAACGCCGCCCTCCTCCATCTGCATCCTGCGGCTCTCCGCCATCGGGGATTGCTGCCATGCGCTGGCGCTGGTGCGCGTCATCCAGCGAGCCTGGCCAGAGACTCGCATCACCTGGGTAACCGGCAAGATAGAGGCCACCCTGTTTGCCGATCTGCCCGGGGTCGAGGTGATCCCCTTCGACAAGAGCAAGGGCTGGCGTGGCTACCGTGATCTCTGGCGCACCCTCAAGGGGCGCAAATTCGATGCCCTGCTCCACCTGCAGGCTGCCCTGCGTGCCAGCATCGCCACCCTGGGCATCAGAGCAAAGATCAAACTCGGGTTCGACAAGGCGCGGGCCAACGACGGCCAGTGGCTATTCACCAACCATCAAGTGCCTTCCCCTGCCTCCCCCCATGTGCTGGATGGTTTCCTCGCCTTCGCCAAAGAGCTCGGCATCCGGGATCTGACCCCGGACTGGCAACTGCCCATCAGCGCCGAACATCAGGCGTGGGCAAAGGAGAAGATTGGCGGCAAACCGACCCTACTCATCTGCGCCGCCGCCAGCAAGGCGTTCAAGAACTGGACCGCCGAAGGCTATGCCGCTCTGGCGGATCACGCCGCCAGCAAGGGGTTTCAGGTCTATCTTTGCGGCGGGCCGGCCAGGCTGGAGCGGGATCTGGCTGCCGACATCCAGCGCCTGAGCCGGAGCAAGCCAGTGGATCTGGTGGGGCAGACCAACCTCAAGCAACTGCTGGCACTCATCAAGGAAGCCAGCCTGGTGCTGGCCCCCGATACCGGCCCCACCCACATGGCGACCCTGACGGGCACGCCGGTGATCGGCCTTTACGCCCATCACAACCCGGATCGCACCGGCCCCTATCTGTGCCGCGCACATGCGGTCAGCGTCTATCAGGAGCTGATCGAGCAGGAGACCGGCAAGCCGCTGGCGGCACTCGACTGGCGTACCCGTCTCAAGGATCCGGACGCCATGCGCAAGATAACCAGCGAACGTGTCATCGCCGCCTTCGATAGGCTCTGTGCCGAGCGCCAGCTGCCGGGCTGAGGGGCAACTCGGAAATTCCGAGCCCTGAGGCAGGGATAATCTGATGGCCCGAGCCGGGTGCCGGGGGCAGAATAGCGGCCGATGTGGGTAACGCTCCCGCAGCAAGCAACGAATACTTTGATCGGCTGGAATATGATTCCGGCCGTTTTTTTATCCGCCTCCATCTGCTAACATTCGCCGCCTTTACAACCCCCTGACTCAAGAATTTCCCGCGTTTTGCGAGCGACTGTCTCCCTTTCGGGCACATGACGGCAGCCTCTGCTACAACCAAAACACGGGTCATCGCTTAAAGGTACAGACATGGCGCAACAAGGCACTCTCTATATCATCTCCTCCCCGAGCGGGGCCGGTAAGTCCAGCCTGCTCAATGCCTTGCTGACCCAGCACAACGACGCCGGCAAGATGCAGCTCTCCGTCTCCCACACCACCCGCGCCACCCGCCCCGGCGAAGAGCACGGAGTGCACTACCACTTCGTGCAGGTGGAAGAGTTCAAGGCGTTGATCGAGCGCGGCGATTTTCTGGAGTGGGCAGAGGTGTTCGGCAACTACTACGGCACCTCCCGCGCCGCCATCGAGGCCTGTCTGGCCCAAGGCATCGATGTCTTCCTCGACATCGACTGGCAGGGGGCCCGCCAGATCCGCGAGCAGATGCCGACCAAGTCTATCTTCATCCTGCCCCCGAGCCGGGAAGAGCTGGAGCGCCGCCTGATCGGCCGCGGCCAGGACAGCAGCGACGTGATCGCCGGCCGAATGGCGAAAGCCATTGCCGAAATGGTGCACTACGACGAGTATGACTATGTCATTATCAATGAAGACTTTGAGCAGGCACTGTTCCAGCTCAGGGCCATCATAGAGTGCCAGCGGCTGGAATTGCGCCAGCAACAGCAGGCCCAACAAAACTTGCTGCAACAGCTACTGGCAGAATAGGCCAAAAACAAGTAAACTTTTGCGTCATTTTTAAACACTGCTTTTTCAAACACAGAAAGCCCAAACACTGGAGTCCTGCATGGCACGCGTTACTGTAGAAGATGCTGTAAAACAGGTAGGTAACCGTTTTGACCTGGTGCTGGTCGCCGCACGCCGCGCCCGTCAAATCGCGGTACAAGGCAAAGATCCCCTGGTCGACGAAGAGAACGACAAGCCGACCGTGATCGCCCTGCGCGAGATCGAACTGGGTCTGGTCAACAACCAGGTAATGGATACCCAGGACCGCTACGAGCAGCAAGAGCAGGAAGCCGCCGAGCTGGCTGCCGTTGCTGCCATCGCCGAAGGCCGCGGTTAAGTCAGTCATTTCTCATGGTCGGCGCCCGCCCGGGCGCCGACTGTTCTTCCCATTTACAACCGCTCGAAAACCTCGCAAACTCGAGGGCATACCCTCAATTCTACGGATTGTCGTTTCACCGCTGCGGGGACTGTCTTGTATTTATTTGAAAACCTTAAAGAAATAGCCAGTTCCTACCTGCCTTCCGAGCAGGTTGAGAAGCTCAGGCAAGCCTATGTGGTGGCCCGTGACGCTCACCAGGGACAGATGCGTTCCAGCGGCGAGCCTTATATCACCCACCCGGTTGCGGTTGCTCGCATTCTTGGCGACATGCGACTCGATCACGAAACCCTGATGGCCGCCGTGCTGCACGATGTCATCGAAGATACCCCGGTCACCAAAGACGATCTCGCCGAGCTGTTCGGCAACGCCGTTGCAGAGCTGGTCTCCGGCGTCTCCAAGCTCGACAAGCTGAAGTTCCGCGATCGCAAGGAAGCCCAGGCCGAAAACTTCCGCAAGATGGTGATGGCCATGACCCAGGACATCCGGGTCATCCTGATCAAGCTCGCCGACCGCACCCACAACATGCGCACGCTCGGCTCATTGCGGCCGGACAAGCGTCGCCGCATCGCCCGGGAAACCCTCGAGATCTTCGCCCCCATCGCCAACCGCCTCGGTATTCATACCATGAAGAACGAGCTGGAAGAGCTGGGCTTCGAGGCGCTCTATCCGATGCGATCCCGCGTGCTGCGCGAATCGGTGCGCCGCGCCCGCGGCAACCGCCGCGAGATCATCGACTCCATCCAGAGCGAGATTGAGGGTCGCCTGCGCGAGGCCGGTATCGATGCCCAGGTCAGCGGCCGTGAGAAGAACCTGTTCTCCATCTACAACAAGATGGAGAAGAAAGAACTGCAATTCCACGAAGTGATGGATATCTATGCTTTCAGAGTGAGAGTGAAGGACATAGATACCTGTTACCGGGTGTTGGGGCAGATGCACAGCCTCTACAAACCGCGTCCTGGTCGCTTCAAGGACTACATCGCCATCCCCAAGAGCAACGGCTACCAGTCTTTGCACACCTCATTGGTGGGGCCGCACGGGGTGCCGGTGGAGGTGCAGATCCGTACCGAGTTCATGGATCAGATGGCCGACAAGGGTGTCGCCGCCCACTGGGCCTACAAGCAGGATGGTGACAGCTCGGGCACCACGGCCCAGATCCGCGCCCAGCGCTGGATGCAGAGCCTGCTGGAGTTGCAACAGAGCGCCGGCAGCTCCTTTGAATTCATCGAAGGGGTCAAGACCGACCTCTTCCCCGACGAGATCTACGTGTTCACCCCGGAGGGCCGCATCATGGAGCTGCCCGCCGGCGCCACCCCGGTGGACTTCGCCTACACGGTGCACACCGACATCGGTCACGCCTGCGTCGGCTCCCGGGTCGACCGCCACCCCTATCCGCTCAGCAGCCCGCTGCATTCGGGTCAGACGGTGGAGATCATCACGGCGCCGGGCGCCCGCCCCAACGCAGCCTGGCTCAACTTCGTGGTGACCACCAAGGCACGCTCCAAGATCCGCCAGTTCCTCAAGAACCTGCGCACCGAAGAGTCGGTGGTGCTGGGTCGTCGTCTGCTCAACCATGCACTGGGCGCCAAGAACATCGAAGACATTCCCGAGCCGCGCATCAAGCAGGTGCTGGCCGACACCAAGCACGAGAACCTGCAGGGCCTGCTGGCCGACGTCGGACTGGGCAATGCCATGAG
The DNA here is from genome assembly GCF_027707605.1 of Aeromonas sp. QDB31. Lineage (NCBI taxonomy): Bacteria > Pseudomonadati > Pseudomonadota > Gammaproteobacteria > Aeromonadales > Aeromonadaceae > Aeromonas > Aeromonas sp. QDB31. Next base: position 28,889 of record NZ_JAPCIX010000012.1, read on the forward strand.
CGTCATGGTGGCGCGCCGCATGCTGGGTGACGAGCTGCCCCCGGAAGAACAGCCGAAATCCAGCAGCAAGAAGATGCCCATCAAGGGGGCCGACGGCATGCTGGTCACCTTCGCGAACTGCTGTCGTCCGATCCCCGGGGATGCCATCATCGCCCACATCAGCCCGGGCAAGGGACTGGTCATTCACCAGGAGTCCTGCCGCAACATCAAGGGTTACAGCCGCGAACCGGACAAGTACCTGCCGGTGCAGTGGGAAGTGGACAAGGAGCAGGAACAGGAATTCCGTACCGGCATCAGCATCGAAATCGTCAACCACCAGGGTGCCCTGGCGGAGCTGGCCAACGTGATTGCTGCCACCGGCGCCAACATCCACGCCATCAGCACAGAAGAGAAGGATGGCCGGGTCTATCTGGTCACCCTGCTCATCACCACCAAGAGCCGCATCCACCTTGCCAACATCATGCGCAAGATCCGGGTGATGCCCAATGTGCTCAGGGTGAGCCGACAGAAAAACTGAACACAGGCGGCGCGAGCCGCCTGCTGCTTTTCAAGAGACACTCATGGCCCCATGCAGCAGGCCACCGGCCTTGTTGCGTGCACCAGCCTCACGACATAGAAACCGATATGACTCCTGAACGCTTTAAACGGATCTCCGACATGCTGGCCCAGCGCCAACTCGATTTGACCGTCTGCATGCCTGGAAAGACGTCCACAAGCCTCACTCGATAGAAACTGACATGACACCTGAACGCTTTAAACGGATCTCCGACATGCTGGCCCAACGCCAGCTCGATCTCACTGTCTGCATGGAAGAGGTCCACAAGCCTCACAACCTGGCCGCCATAGTGCGCACCGCCGATGCCATCGGCATCCATCGGGTTCACGCCGTCTGGCCCAAGACCTGGATCCACAAGCGCAAGGGCACCGCCCGCGGCAGCCAGAACTGGGTCGACGTCAAGCTGCACCCGGACATCGGCAGCGCCGTGGCCGAACTGAAAGCCTCCGGCATGCAGATCCTGGCGACCCATCTCTCGGAGAGCTCGGTGGATTTTCGCGCCATCGACTACACCAAGCCGACCGCCATCCTGGTGGGCCAGGAGAAGCACGGCATAGGGGAAGAGGCGCTAGCCCTGGCCGATCACCATATCGTCATTCCCATGGTGGGCATGGTGCAGTCCCTCAACGTCTCAGTGGCCGCCGCCGCCATACTGTACGAAGCCCAGCGCCAGCGCGAGCTGGCCGGCTGCTATCAGCGCGGCTGCCCGCTCGACCCACAAGAGCAGAACAGCATACTGTTCGAGGGGGGCTACCCCATCTATGCCCAGCTCTGCAAAGAGAAAGAGATGCCTTATCCCCAGCTTGGCCCGGCCGGCGAGATCCTGGCAGACGAAGCCTGGTGGCAACGGATGCAGCTGACCCGCAAGGGCTGGGCCGCACAACAGGACGATCCCCTGGATATGGAGTATCCAACCGATGAAGTTTAACGCTCTGCCCCTGCTGGCCCTGACCCTGTTTTCTGCCGGAGCCCTTGCCGTGACCAATCCCTATCAGCTGACCACAGAAGCCGACGTCCCCGCCCTCCATCAACAGACGCTGCCGGATTTCTGGCGCGACCATGCCGCCCCGGGGGAGTTCAAGGGCAAGGACGGGGTGACCATCCGCTATGCCGCCCTGCGCCAGACCAAGGTGGACAGGGCCATCCTCCTCGTCAACGGCCGGGTCGAGAGCTACCTCAAGTATCAGGAGCTGGCCTGGGATCTGTGGCGTCAGGGCTACAGCCTCTATCTGATCGACCACCGCGGCCAGGGGCTGTCGGATCGCCTGCTGGCCGACAAGGAGAAAGGCTATGTCGCCGACTTCGACGACTATGTGCTGGATCTGAAGCAGTTCCATGACCAGGTCATACTGGCGGACAAACCCGCCAAGCTGTTCCTGCTGGCCCACTCCATGGGCGGCGCCATCTCGGCCCGCTATCTGGAGCGCTGGCCGGATGATGTCGAGGCGGCCGTGCTCTCCTCCCCCATGATGGGCATCAACCTCGGCGGCCTGCCCAAGTGGCTGGCCCAGGGGCTGGCGGCCACCATGGATACGGTCGGCAGCTGGTGGGGCGAGCCCCCCTATGGCCCGGGCCAGACCGGCTATGTCTCCCATGAATTTGCCGACAACGGCCTGAGCCACAGCGAGTCCCGCTACCAGGCATTCCGCCAGCTCTATGAGCAGCATCCGCAGATCAAGCTGGGTGGGGTGACGGCCCACTGGATCCGCGAGGGCATCAAGGCCGGGGATGCCGCCATCGCGGAGGCAGACAGGATCAAGACGCCGCTGCTGCTGATCCAGGCCGGGGAAGACGGCATTGTCGATAACCAGGCCCAGGACAGCTTCTGTGACCGGCTCCAGTGTGAAGGGGGCAAGCCGCTGCGGATCGAGGGGGCATGGCACGAGCTGTTCATCGAGGCCGATGCCCAGCGCCTGCCAGCCCTGACCGCGACCCTGGACTTCTTCGCCCGCTTCTAGTGGCCAGTTGCATGACTTGCCAGGGGCTTGGCCAGCGTCCTGCGTCCAGTATGGCGTCACTTGCCACCCAGGCGCAGTCTGCACCGGCACGGCATCAGACCCCAGGACTGGTTATTTTTTGGATCCCTAAATAAATGGGGCCACACCGGACGCTGGGGTACACTGCCCCGGCGTTCCACTGATGCCGAGGTAATGATGTTCAAGGTAGTTGTGTCCGATCTCGATGGTACCCTGCTCAACGGGCAGCACCAGATCTCCCCCCGCACCCGGGATACCCTGCACCGTCTGGTGGATCAGGGGATCAAGTTCGTGGTGGCCACCGGCCGTCACCATGTGGATGTGCGCAGCATCCGCGATGCGCTGGGGCTGGATATCTACCTCATCACCTCCAACGGCGCCGTGGTGCACGACAAGCAGGACTCTCTCGTCTTCAACCAGGCACTGCCGAGCACGGTGGCGGCCGAGCTGATCGCGCTGGAGCGCGACCCCTCCATCCACATCAACGTCTACTACGGCGACGAGTGGCTGGTGGAAGAGGAGATGCCCTGGCTGCTGCAGTTCCATCACGACTCCGGCTTCAGCTATCGCCTGACCGATCTCGCCAGTCACCCGCTGGACAAGATCAACAAGGTCTTCTACATCGGCGAACACGAGAAACTGCTGCAGATAGAGGCAGAGCTAAACCAGCGTTATGGTGATCGGATCAACGTCACCTTCTCCCTGCCGGATTGCCTCGAAGTGATGCACGCCGGGGTACACAAGGGCAATGCCGTGCGCGCCGTGCTGGAACAGCATGGGCTTGAGATGTCCCAGGCGGTCGCCTTCGGGGATGGAATGAATGACTTCGAGATGCTGAGCATGGTGGGCCGCGGTGTGGTGATGGGCAACGCCCATGATCGCCTCAAGCTTGCCCTGCCGAACCATGATCAAACCCTGAGCTCGGACGAGGATGGCGTCGCCGTTTATCTGGAGCGACTATTCGCCCCCGTTGTCGCCTGATCTCCTCGCCATGAGTGCAAAAGGGTGGTCTATAGACCACCCTTCTTACATTCTTGGTATCCTCACCATATCGAGCTGGGGGGCATCAGACGCTCCAGCAGGCTGCTGGTCGGCGTCCAGGTGAAGCTCTGATTGGCGCCACCGTAGCACTCGGCCAGCCGCAACGGCACGGCGGATCTGTGGCGACGACCGGCCACATCCAGGCACAGTGACACCTGTCGGTTGAACAGACGATCCCCCTGCCACTGCCATTGGTGGCTGTCATTCTCGCACCCTTCCACGACAAGGCCGTCTGTGCCCGTGGCGATCAGGCAGCCCTGCGCCAGCAGCAAGGCTCCCGCATCCCAGCTAAACAGCTGGTTGGGCCCCTGATCGCAAGGCTGGGTGAGCAGGTGGCCCTGCTCGTTCAGGGCCACGCAGAAGCCACCGTCGGTCACCAGGGTGGCCGGGGGCACCGGTGTGGACCTGGGGGCAGCCCCCAGCAGCAGGTTCTCTGGTCTCGGCGGCAAGACACAACCGCCGAGCAGCAGTGCCATCAGGGCAAGCAATCGGATATGAAAGGGCATGAGGTGCGTAGGCCTGTGTCTGAGTGGGTCGTGAGTATCCACTATTCTCGTGGCTCCCGGCCAAGCATAACGAACCCATGGCGAACAGGCGCCTGCAGAAATGTAAGCAGAGGTGACAAAGGTATAGATACGCAGAAAAGCAAAAACCCCGCCGAAGCGGGGTTTTCATAATGTGGTCGGTGATAAAGGATTCGAACCTTTGACCCTCTGGTCCCAAACCAGATGCGCTACCGGGCTGCGCTAATCACCGATGGGTATTTCCAAAATACAAAGATGACCATCTGGTCATCCTCGTCATACAGCAAGTATGGTGCGAAGAGAGGGACTCGAACCCTCACACCCGGGGGGCACTAACACCTGAAGCTAGCGCGTCTACCAATTCCGCCACCTTCGCATACCTGACAAGCTGTAAAATGGGGTGGCTGATGGGGCTCGAACCCACGACAACCGGAATCACAATCCGGGACTCTACCAACTGAGCTACAGCCACCACAGCTGTTTTGTTCCACAACAACGCCCGCTTAACCGGCGCACGTTGATGGTGCGCCCGACAGGATTCGAACCTGTGACCTCTGCCTCCGGAGGGCAGCGCTCTATCCAGCTGAGCTACGGGCGCTACGCTGTCGAACGGGGCGCATTATTGATGATGGCGCCCACCTTGTCTACTCTTTTTTTGTCACAAGGAATCAAGCGATTGTTTTTCAATCTCTTTGTGCAGTTTTATACCTATTCTTCACGCTTTCGAGCCAAATCATCTTCACGTGACCCGCTTGTGCATACTCATCTTGCAGTAAACTGACTGGCATCCCTTGACTTGTCCTCTCCTCCACCTAGAATGAATGAACGTTCATTCAGTCACCGAAATCTGATCACCATGGATAAGAAAGAACGCATCTTCGAGGCGGCTCACGAGATCCTCGGCGAGCAGGGCTTCTACGGCCTCTCCATCGCCATGGTTGCCAAGAAAGCCAAGGTCGCGGCCGGGACCATCTATCGCTACTTCAGCGACAAGGATGATCTTGTCCGCCAACTCTACCTGCACACCATTCTCAAGTGTCATCCCCAGATCATGGAGGGGGTGCAAATAGAGGAGGTGTCATATCGTCAGTATCGACGCCTCTGGCTCAATATCGACGCCATCTTCACCAACTATCCCAACGCACTCAAGTGCAAATTGCAGTACGAAAGTTCTCCATTGGGGGCTGAATTGGAGCGGGATCCGGTCATAATGGCGACGTGGGCGCCACTTGAGCGCTTCTTCGAGCAGGGACGCCAGCAGGGATTGTTCATTGATCTCCCCGTCCTGGTGCTACAGGCATTGAGTCTGGATTGCGTGGCCAACCTGGCACAGCAACGCCGGGTTCACGATTTTGTATTGACGCAAGAACAGCTGGAGACGGTCATCCGAGCCAGCTGGAATGCCATTTTAAACCCTAATCATTCCATCACAGGAGCCTGTTCATGAAAAAGTGGATGGCCATCATGTTGCTGATAGCACTCGCCCTGTTCGGCAGTGTCATCGGCTTCAATATGTTCAAACAGAAGAAGATTGCAGAGTTCATGGCCAATCGACCCGAGCCAGAGTTCCCGGTGACCGCCATGGTGACCAAGGCGCAAGACTGGGTCCCCACCATAGAAGCGATCGGCTTCATCGAGCCGAACCAGGGGGTCACCCTCTCCAGTGAGCTGGCAGGCACCATCGACAAGATCAGCTTCGAATCCGGGGCACAGGTCAAGGCGGATCAACTGCTGCTGAGCCTGGATTCCAGCGTGGAAAAAGCCAACCTGAACTCCTCCCAGGCCAGACTGCCTGCGGCTCGAGCCAAGTTCCAACGCTATCAGAACCTGTACCAGAAAAACTCCATCTCCCGCGATCAACTGGATGACGCCGAAGCCGCCTACCGCTCCCTGGAGGCGGACATCGAGAGCCTGAAGGGCACCATTAACCGCCGCGAAGTCCGCGCCCCCTTCGGTGGTGTCGTGGGTCTGCGCAACGTCTTCCTCGGCCAGTATCTGGAACCCGGTACCGAGATCGTGCGGTTGGAAGACACCAGCGTGATGCGCCTGCGCTTCACCGTGCCTCAGACCGACATCTCCAAGATTTCCCTCGGCCAGACCATCAAGATCAACGTGGATGCCTATCCCCAGACCCAGTTTGACGGTCAGATCACCGCCATAGAGCCAGCGGTCAACTACCAGAGCGGCCTGATCCAGGTACAGGCCAGCATCCCGAACAACGGCGGCCAACTGCGCTCCGGCATGTTCGCCCGTGCCAGCATCATTCTGCCCACGGTGAAAGACCAGATAGTGATCCCGCAGTCTGCCATCTCCTTCACCCTGTATGGCGAGAACGTCTATGTCATCCATGAGGCAGACGGCGTGAAACGCGCCAAGCAGGTGGTAGTCAAGGCGGGCGAGCGTCGCGGCAATGATGTCCATGTGTTGTCCGGCATCAAGGCTGGCGATCAAATCGTGCTGTCGGGCCAGGTTCGCCTGAGCAACGATACCAAGGTGCACGTGGTCGACAACGATGCCCTTGCCGTTCCGGCACAAACCCCGATGCTGTAAGCGCGGAGATCTGCGATGCGATTTACTGACATATTCATAAAACGGCCGGTGCTGGCGATCTCGCTCAGCTTCCTGATAGCCCTGCTGGGCTTCCAGGCCATCTTCAAGATGCAGGTGCGGGAATACCCCGAGGTGATCAACACCGTCATCACGGTCAACACCAGCTACTATGGCGCCAGCTCGGATCTGATCCAGGGCTTCATCACCCAGCCGCTGGAGCAGGCGGTTGCGCAAGCCGATAACATCGACTTCATGACCTCCTCCAGCCAGCTGGGCAGCTCCACGGTGACGGCCTACATGAAGCTGAACACCGACCCCAACGCCGCGCTGTCCGACATCCTGGCCAAGGTCAACTCGGTACGATCCCAGTTGCCCAAAGAGGCGGAAGACCCTTCGGTCACCTCCTCCACGGGTTCCACCACGGCGGTGCTCTACATGGGCTTCACCAGCCCTGAGCTGAACTCCAGCCAGATCACCGACTACCTGGAGCGGGTCATCAAGCCCCAGCTGTTTACCGTAGGCGGGGTGTCCAAGGTGGACCTCTACGGCGGGGTCGAGTTTGCCCTGCGGGTGTGGCTGGATCCGGCCAAGATGGCCGCCTTCGATCTGACCGCCAGCGACGTGATGACGGTGCTCAACAGCAACAACTATCAGTCCGCCACCGGTCAGGCCACCGGCTATTTCACCCTGTTCAACGGCAATGCCGAGACCCAGGTCAGCAATACCGATGAACTCAAGCGCCTGGTCGTAGCGACCCGGGATGGCAAGGTGATCCGCCTCTCCGACATCGCCAAGGTGTCGCTGGAGAAGAGCCACGACATCTATCGCGCCAGCGCCAACGGCCGTGAGGCCGTGGTGCTTGCCATCAATGCCGCGCCGACCGCCAACCCCATCAACATCGCCCACGATGTGCTGGAGCTGCTGCCCAGCCTGAAGAGCAACATGCCGAGCACCATGCAGGTCAACATCCTGTATGACTCCACCATCGCCATCAACGAGTCCATCCACGAGGTCATCAAGACCATACTGGAGGCGGCCGCCATCGTACTGGTGGTGATCACCCTGTTCCTCGGCTCCTTCCGGGCCGTCATCATCCCCATCATCACAATCCCGCTGAGTCTCATCGGCGTGGTGATGATGATGGACATGTTCGGTTTCTCCATCAACCTGATGACCCTGCTGGCCATGGTGCTCGCCATCGGCCTAGTGGTGGATGACGCCATCGTGGTGCTGGAGAACGTCGACCGCCACATCAAGGAGGGGGAAGAGCCGTTCCGGGCCGCCATCATAGGTACTCGTGAAATCGCCGTGCCGGTCATCGCCATGACGGTGACCCTGGCTGCGGTGTACGCGCCCATCGCCCTGATGGGGGGCATCACCGGCTCCCTGTTCAAGGAGTTCGCGCTGACCCTGGCGGGGGCGGTGTTCGTCTCCGGCATCATCGCCCTGACCCTGTCACCCATGATGTGCGCCAAGATGCTCAGGGCCAACGAGACCCCGAGCAAGTTCGAGAGCACGGTACATCACCTGCTGGATCGGATGACGGCCCGCTACGACAGCATGCTGCATGCCGTGATGCAAAAGCGCATCGTGGTCATCCTGTTCGCCGTCATCGTGTTCGGCAGCCTGCCGCTGCTGTTCAAGTTCATCCCGAGCGAGCTGGCCCCGTCCGAGGACAAGGGGGTCATGGCCGTGCTGGGGACGGCACCGTCCAATGCCAACCTGGACTACATCGAAAACACCATGGTGGACGTGAACAAGGTCCTGGATGACCAGCCCGAAATCGCCTACTCCCAGGTCTTCTCCGGGGTGTTCAACGCCAACCAGGCCTTCGGCATCGCCTCCATGGTGCCCTGGAGCCAGCGTGAGGCGAGCCAGAAAGAGGTGCTGGATCGAGTGGCCGGCCTGGTGAAGGACATCCCCGGGATGGCCATCACCACCTTCCAGTTCCCCGAACTGCCGGGGGCCTCCAGCGGCCTGCCCATCCAGTTCGTCATCACCACCCCGAACAGCTTCGAGAGCCTGTTCCTGATCGCGGGTGAGATGCTGGCGGCGACCCAGGCCAACGGCCAGTTCGTCTATTCGGATCTCGATCTGAACTACGATTCGGCCACCATGAAGATCAGCATCGACAAGGACAAGGCGGGTGCCTACGGCATCACCATGCAGGACATCGGGACCACCATGGGCACCATGATGGCAGACGGCTACGTCAACCGGATCGATCTGGATGGCCGCTCCTACGAGGTGATCCCGCAGGTGGAACGCAAGTACCGCCTCAACCCCGAGTCCATCAAGGGTTATTACGTGCGCGCCGCTGACGGCAAGTCGATCCCGCTGGGCAGTCTGATCAAGATTGAAGTGGTTGGCGAGCCCCGCGCCCTGCCCCACTTCAACCAGCTGAACTCCGCCACCATAGGCGCCGTACCGGCACCGGGTGTGGCCATGGGGGATGCGATCAACTGGTTCAAGGCCACCGCCGAAGAGAAGCTACCGCAAGGCTATCGTTACGACTTCATGGGGGAAGCCCGCCAGTTCGTGACCGAAGGCAACGCCCTGTACGCCACCTTCGCACTGGCGCTGGCCATCATCTTCCTGGTGCTGGCCATCCAGTTCGAGTCGGTACGTGATCCTCTGGTCATCATGGTGTCGGTGCCGCTGGCCATCAGCGGGGCGCTGATTGCCCTGGCATGGGGCATGGCCACCATGAACATTTACTCCCAGGTGGGTCTCATCACGCTCGTTGGTCTGATCACCAAGCACGGTATTCTGATCTGCGAGGTGGCGAAGGAGGAGCAGCTGCTGCACGGCATGAACCGGATGCAGGCCGTGATGCAGGCCGCCAAGGTGCGTCTGCGTCCCATCCTGATGACCACGGCGGCCATGATCGCCGGTCTGATCCCGCTGCTCTATGCGGCAGGTGCGGGCGCGGCCCAGCGCTTCAGCATCGGCATCGTGATCGTGGCGGGTCTGGCCATCGGCACCCTGTTCACCCTGTTCGTGCTGCCGGTGATCTACACCTTCCTGGCCTCCGAACACAAACCGCTGCCGGAATTCGACGAGTCCATTCCGGCCAAGGCAAAGGGAAGTCATTGATCCTCAGCCGACACCAACAAGGCCCCGAAAGGGGCCTTGTTTTTATCCATTTCATGACCCACGACATGAGTCCATGAAGCAGTTAAACTAAGCCGTTCGCAATCCAGACCGCAAGGATGCCATGTCAGGAATCTTCTCCAAGGCCTTCGGCCTTAACGGACTCTCTTATCGTCTGCTTTCCTACATTCTGATCTGCAGTACCGTGCTGGCGCTGGTCATCACGGTGCTGCAGCTCGCCTGGGACTACAACAAGGACGTGACCGTCATCGAGGCCAGCATCGACCAGATCGAGGCCTCCTTCCTGCAACCCATCTCCGCCAGTCTGTGGAACCTGGATGAGGAGCAGGTCAAGGTGCAGATCGAAGGCATCATGAACCTGCCCAATATGCAGTTCGTCATGGTCAAGGAGATGCTGGGCAACTCGGAAGTGCCGCTGCTGACCCAGGGTGTGGAGCAGGCGCAATACGACATCTCCCGCGAATTCAGCCTCACCTATCAGGGGGAAGTGGTCGGCAAGCTGTTCGTCGCCGCCACCCTGGAGCAGGTCTACCAGCGACTGATCGAGAAGTCGGTGCTGATCCTGGTCAGCCAGACCATCAAGACCCTGGTCGTCTCGCTCTGCATCCTGGTCATCATCTATTACCTGGTGATCCGTCATATCAACCGCATCGTCAGCTACGCCCAGAAATTGAGCCTGGATCGGCTGGCGGTGGAGCTGACGCTGGAGGGGCGCCCCCTGCCCCGCAAGCATCCGGACGAGTTCGATGCGCTGGCCGCCACCCTCAACCAGATGCGTACCCGCCTGAACGACGAGTTCACGGCCCGCCATCAGGCGGCGGATCAACTCCAGCAGGAGCGGGACTTCTCCGCCACCCTGATCAACTCGGCCAACATGGTCATCTGCTGCATGGAACCGGATCTCAACATCGCCAGCATCAACCCGGCCGCCATCCTGCTCACCGGTTACCATCATGAGGAGTTGCTCCAGCACAACTGGCTGGATCTCTTCGTCAGCCAGGAGCAGAGGGCCGAGCTGGCAGCCATCCTGTCGGACCAGGGCTCTCTCGATGACAGGGAGATCATCATGCATGACCAGCAGGGCCACGAGCTCGTCCTGCAGTGGACCTTCGCCCCCTTCTACGAGGGACCCAATCTCAAGTATCTGATTGGTTTCGGTTATGACATCACCCGTCTGAAGAAGGTGGAGCGGGAGATCACCCTGTTCAACGAACAGCTGGAAGGCAAGGTGGCGGAGCGTACTCGCAGCCTGAGCGATGCCAACGACCAGCTGGGCAAGGCCTATGACGACCTGAAACAGGCGCAGCAGACCCTGGTGGAGTCGGAGAAGATGGCCTCCCTCGGTTCCCTGGTGGCCGGCGTGGCCCACGAGATCAACACTCCCATCGGCATCAGCGTGACCGCCTCCTCCTATCTGCAGGAGCAGGTGGCCGACTTCAAGCAGCACCTCGAAGCCAAGCAGTTGTCACGCTCCTATCTCAACGAGTTCACCCAGAATCTCGACGAGTCGATGCAATTGCTGCAGGGCAACCTGAGGCGAGCCTCCGAGCTCATCGCCAGCTTCAAGCAGGTGGCGGTGGATCAGTCGTCCGAGGCGCGCTACAACTTCAGCCTCGCCGACAATCTGCATCAGGTGGTGGTCTCCCTCGGCTACAAGCTGAAGAAGGCCCAGTGCGAAGTCGACATTCAATGCGATCCCAAGCTGGCCATCTACTCCTTCCCCGGCAGCTTCACCCAGATCTATTCCAATCTGATCCTCAACTCCATCCATCACGGTTTCGACGGCTGGGACAGGCCCAAGAAGATCACCATCAGGGTGGAGCAGCAGGGTGACGAGCTGGTCATCGATTACAGTGACAACGGCCGCGGCATCCCCCCGGAAATACTGCCGCGCATCTTCGATCCCTTCGTCACTTCCAAGCGGGGCCAGGGGGGGAGCGGGCTCGGCACCCACATCATCTACAACCTGGTGGTGCAGTTGCTCCGTGGCCGCATCCATTGCGCCAGCGAACCGGGCCAGGGAGCCCAGTTCCATATTCGCCTGCCCATCCAGCAGAACTGAGCGTCGGCTCTTGTGAGCCGGCCACTTTGTCCCCATCATGCTGTGATTGCATTCTTAACGAGCGGAGAACCTCGCAATGGCACAGCATTTTGACTATATCGCCATCGGCGGCGGCAGCGGCGGCATCGCCTCGGCCAACCGGGCTGCCATGTATGGCAAGAAAGTCGCCCTGATTGAAGCCAAAGAGCTGGGGGGTACCTGTGTCAACGTCGGCTGCGTGCCGAAGAAGGCCATGTGGTATGCCGGCCAGATCGCCGATGCCCTGAGGTATGGATCCGACTACGGCTTCGATACCACCCTCAATCACTTCAGCTGGGCCAGGCTGGTCGAGTCCCGTCAGGCCTACATCGGCCGCATCCACAAGTCCTATGAGAACGTGCTGGGCAAGAACCAGATCACCGTCATCAAGGGCTTTGCCCGTTTCGTCAGCAGCAACACCATCGAGGTTGATGGCGAGCAGTACAGCGCCGATCACATACTGATCGCCACCGGCGGCCGCCCCGAGGTTCCGACCATACCAGGTGCTGAATTCGGCATCGACTCCGACGGCTTCTTCGAGCTGCAAGCCCAACCCAAGCGGGTCGCCGTGGTCGGCGCCGGCTATATCGCCGTGGAGATCGCCGGCGTGATGCAGGCACTCGGCTCCGAGACCCACCTGGTGGTGCGCAAGCATGCGCCGCTGCGCAACTTCGATCCCATGATCCACGAGACCCTGGTGGAGATCATGGCCCAGGAAGGGCCCAAGCTGCACACCCACGCCGTGCCCAAGGCCGTGGTCAAAAACGCCGACGAAAGCCTGACCCTGCAACTGGAAGATGGCCGCCATCTCACGGTGGACTGCCTGATCTGGGCCATCGGCCGCATGCCCGCCACCGACAACCTCAATCTGGCCGCCACCGGCATCACCCTGGACGAGCAGGGCTTCATCCCGACCGACAAGTTCCAGAACACCGCCGTCGCCAACCTCTATGCGGTGGGTGACAACACGGGGCGCATCCAGCTCACCCCGGTGGCCGTCGCGGCCGGTCGTCGCCTCTCCGAGCGGCTGTTCAACAACAAGCCCAACGAGCACCTCAACTACGATCTGGTACCGACCGTGGTGTTCAGCCACCCACCCATCGGCACCATAGGGCTGACCGAGCCGGAAGCCATCGCCGAATACGCTGAAGATCAGGTGAAGGTCTACCGCAGCCAGTTCACCGCCATGTACTCGGCGCTGACCCAGCATCGCCAACCCACCCGGATGAAGCTGGTCTGTGTCGGCCCGGAAGAGAAGGTGGTCGGTCTGCACGGTATCGGCTTTGCGATGGACGAGATACTGCAAGGTTTCGGCGTTGCCATGAAGATGGGTGCCACCAAGGCAGACTTTGACAACTGCGTTGCCATCCATCCGACCAGTGCGGAAGAGTTTGTGACAATGCGATAAGCACGTTTGAAGCTGGCCTGTCACTATCAGGCCAGCTTCAATAACTGCGTTCCCACTCCTCATCCCACCAGTGCAGAAGAGTTTGTGACAATGCGATAAGCACGTTTGAAACTGGCCTGTCACTATCAGGCCAGCTTCAACAACTGCGTTCCCACGCCTCATCCCACCAGCGCGGAAGAATTTGTCACGATGCGCTAAGCACGTCGAAGCCGGCCTGATCACCATCAGGCCGGCTTCGACAACTGAATTCCCCTTTACAGCCCTTGACGTGCCGCATCCAGAGCGGTCCAGCGTTCGGCGACATGAAGCGGCGGAATCGTCACCAACTCGCGGCGATCGAACCCGACCAATGCAGCATCAACCAGCTCGCCCACTTCCATCACCTCGGGGAGAGTGTTGACATCCACACCTGCATGCGCCCAGATTTCGGTGCGGGTTGTGGCCGGCAACACGGCTTGCACGTAGACCCCTTTGGGTGACAGTTCATGAGCCAGCCCCTGCGACAAAAACAGCACGTAGGCTTTGGTCGCACCGTAAAGAGAGATACCGAACTCGGGCGAAAATCCCACCACAGAACCAATGTTGACGATGCTCCCCGTGCCGGATTGCGCAAGGCGCGGTGCGATCGCTGCGGCGAGCCGCGTCAATGCGGTTATGTTCAGCGCGATCTGGGATTCGATGGCCTCGGGAGATTGCTCCAGAAAATGCCCGGATTGCGGCATACCGGCATTGTTAATGAGGATGCCGATACGTGCGTCATGCCGCAGGCGAGTTTCCAGTGCCGGCAGCTCTGCCGAATTGGTCAGGTCAGCCTGCAGCACCTCAACGGCTATCTGGTGTTGCTCACGCAGGCGCATGGCCAGTGCATCCAGGCGCGACTTGTTGCGCGCAACAAGAACAAGATCGTGGCCGCGACGAGCAAAACGTTCAGCATAGGTGGCTCCGATACCGCTGGAGGCGCCGGTGATAAAAACAGTCGGAAGTGTGGTCATGTTATTTCCTTGATATGAGTTACGTGGGTGAACGAACCAATGCAGCCGTGATCACTGCTTGATGCTGACGACGACCTTGCCCCTGGCGTGGCCCTTGGCGAGGTACTCCAGCGCTTCTTTGGCCTGGTCGAACGGGAATACCTTGTCGATCACCGGCTTGATGCGTTGAGCGTCGAGCAGCTCGCCGATTTCGGTGAGTTGGTCGCCATCGGGACGCACAAACAGGAACGAGTAGGCGATATTCCGCTTGTTCGCCCGCGACCTGATTTTTCGGCTCATCAGCCCGAACAGGAGGCGGAGCAATACGTTCAGCCCCCGGGCCCGCGCGAAGGCAGCATCCAGCGGGCCGGTGAGGGAGATAATCTTGCTGCCCGGTTTGAGGATATCGATGGCTTTTTCGATCGCATCTCCCCTGACGGTCCCCAGCACGGCGTCGTAGCCGTGCAGTTGGTACTCGAATGCCTGTTGCTTGTAATCGACCACCTCATCGGCCCCCAGCTCGCGCACCAGTTCGATGTTACCGCTACTGACGGTGGTGCCCACCTTGGCCCCCAGCAGCTTGGCAAGCTGGATAGCAAAGGTGCCGATGCCACCGGATCCGGCAGGGATAAACACCTTTTGACCAGCCTGCAGATTGGCGCGCTCCTTCAGCGCTTGCCATGAGGTGAGCCCGACCATCGGGATCGAGGCGGCTTGCACGAAATCCAGATTGGCTGGTTTCAACGCCGCTGCGCGCTCAGGCACCACCGCAAATTCGGCCAGCGATCCGGTTCCGAAATCGAAAATACTGGCGAAGGCGGCATCGCCCGGCTTGAAACGGGTCACCTGACTGCCAACCTCGGTCACGACACCGGCCAGATCGCTGCCCAATGTGGCGGGAAGCTGAAAGTGAAGCACCGGTTTGAACATGCCGGTCGGAATCATGTTGTCGATCGGGTTCAGGCCAGCGGCATAAACCTGAACCAGCATTTCGTCCGCCTTCAGTGCGGGACGCGGGATATCCGTGAGCCCAATCTCCGGCGACTTGCCGTAACGTTTGAATGTGAGTGCTTTCATGGTTCGGTCATTCATCCTTGGCTGTGCATCGGGGTCAGGTCTGCGTCATCCGCGAGGAAGGCCAGCACCTCGGGCACAAAGGCCCGATAGTGCTGAAAAATGCCACCGTGCCCCGAGTCGGGGTAAATCGTCAGTCGGGCATTCGGCAGCCGGCGAGCCATGTCCGCTGATAGTCTGCTATCGACCATCAGGTCATGGTCACCATTGGCCACGAACACCGGTTGCGTGATGACCGAGAGATCATCCGGCGCACTCAATCCCGCACTCCGGATCGCCTTGAGCTGGGCATATCTGGCCTGCAGGGAGATGGGCTGGTCACGGTCAGTCGTGCGCGCTTTCAGGCGAGAGAAGTACTCTTTTGCCGCGCGCTTGCCATCAGGTGTGCGGGGAAAAAACAGGAAGTGCCGCGGATCGTTCAGCGTCAATGCCGCTTTGAGGTAGGCGGTGGCGGCAATCTTGTTGATCTCGTCGATACCGCCACCTCCCCGCGGCCCGGTCCCAGCAAGCACAATCCGGCGCACCAGATCCGGCGCCTGCAAAGCCACCATTTGCGCCACACCACCACCTAACGAAAACCCGAGCAGATCGACCTGCGACAATCCCATGGCGCGAATAAAGGCGATGGCATCACGTCCCATCTCCTCAATGGTATGTGGCACCGCTCCCCCCGAGGCGCCGACGCCGCGATTATCGAAAGCGATAACCCGGCGCTTCGCCGCGATGCCATCGATAACACTGGGATCCCAGTCATCGAGTACCGCCATCAGATGGTGCAAAAAGATCACCGGCACACCGGTGTCGGGGCCCAGCGCCCGATAGGCAAAAGATGTTCCGTTCACATCAAGGGTACGGGTCGGCACATCTTTCCAATGCATATGCCCTGTCTGACGTAGTGTTGTCACCGGGCGGTGACCGGCAGATCTCCCGGTTATCGAGGCGATCCCCATCTTCTTTGTAACCATGTCCGAGATCTCCGTGTTGGGTGGATTGTTTGTGGTTGCAGTGTTACTATCAAATTGATATCAACTTACTATCAATTCACAACCAAGTCACTATCAAAACAGTATGAACATGAAAAAAAGTTACGATACCCCATGCCCAATCGCGCGCAGCATGGCGATTGCTGGTGATGCATGGAGCATATTGATCCTGCGCGATGCCCATGCCGGTCTCACTCGCTTTGATCAATTCCGGAAAAGTCTGGGGATAGCACCCACGATGTTGACCCGCCGACTGGCGACGTTGACCGAAGAGGGTTTGCTAGAAAAAAGGCTGTATTCTGAACATCCACCCCGTGAGGAGTATCTGCTGACCGCCGCCGGTCGCGATTTTCTACCGATACTCTTCATGATTGGTGAGTGGGGTCGCCAATATCGGGGCGACGACAACATGATCCGTTTCTTCGATATGGAGGCCGGCACAGAAATCAAAGCCATCGTGGTCGATGAAGTGACCGGGGCAAAAATTGGGACCCGCCCGCTGCGCGTGGTGATGCCTGATGAAAACTGACAGATGATTTGGCAATCGCATCGTCTTTCACCCAAACCCGGCCCAGGCCGGGTTTTTTGATCCCTCCCCACCCGTTCGCCTCTGAAACCGGCGTTCTTTACGCCGATTTTACGATCCCCAAATGCCCCTTTATGGCGCCTTTACGGCCGTTTTACATACCCTTTCAGCGTCAATGACACCAACGGAGTCGATATGGATTTGCATCGACTCTCGGCGCTAATTATCTCAACGGAGTCGTTATGAATTGGCTATACCTGCTGCTGATCCTCGCTCTGATCGGTTATCTGATGCGTGCACTGATGCACAGCGACCATGAGTGAGGGATCTGATATGTGGCAAGAAATAATCTATCCGGTGGCCTTCGTGCTGCTGGTCCTGCTGCCGGCACCCCTGCTCGGCAGCTATATGTATCGTGTGTTCGAGGGCAAGAGCCGCTGGCTCGCGCCGGTCGAGCGCGCCACCCTGGCCTGCTGTGGCACGGACGGACGGGAGCAGGACTGGAAGTCCTACGCCCTCAGCCTGCTGGCCTTCAACGGCGCCGGATTCGGTCTGCTGTTCCTGATCCTGATGGCCCAGGGCCTGCTGCCCCTCAACCCGCAACAGCTGCCGGGCCTGAACTGGCAACTCGCCTTCAACACCGCGGTCAGCTTCATGACCAACACCAACTGGCAAGCCTATTCCGGTGAGGCCAGCCTCTCCTACTTCAGCCAGATGGTGGGACTCACTACCCAGAACTTCGTCTCGGCCGCCACCGGTGCCACTGTCGCTATCGCACTGTTTCGCGGCCTCTCCCGCCAGCAGACCATACACCTTGGCAACTTCTGGCAGGATCTGGTGCGCTTCTGCCTCTATGTGCTGCTGCCCATGGCGTTGCTCATGGCGCTGCTGCTGGTGTGGCAAGGGGTTCCCCAGAGTCTGTCGGCCTATCTGCCGTTCCACGCCCTGGAAGGTCAGGAGCAGTTGTTGCCGCTCGGCCCTGCCGCCTCGCAGATCGCCATCAAGCAACTCGGCTCCAACGGCGGCGGTTTCTTCGGCGTCAACTCGGCCCACCCGTTCGAGAACCCGACCGCCCTCTCCAACTGGCTGGAGATGGTCGCCCTGCTGACCATTCCCGCCGCCCTGGTCTGTACCCTGGGCCGTTACGTGAAGGATACCGGCCACGGCCGCGCCATCCTCACCGCCATGACGCTGCTGTTCGTGCTGGGGCTCGGTCTGTCCGTCTATCAGGAACTGCAACCGGATCCGGCGCTCGCCCAGCTCACCACCCAGGCAGGCAACTGGGAAGGCAAGGAGAGCCGTTTCGGCCCTGTACTCTCCAGCATCTGGGAAGTGGCGACCACATCGGCCTCTAACGGCTCTGTAAACGCCATGCACGACAGCTTCACCCCGCTGGGTGGCATGGTCGGCATGATCAACATGCTGCTCGGTGAGGTCATCTTCGGCGGCGTGGGTGCCGGTATCTACGGCATGATGCTATTCGTGCTGTTGACCGTGTTCCTGTGCGGCCTGATGGTTGGACGCACCCCGACCTATCTCGGCAAGCGTCTCGGGATCACCGAGATGAAATGGGTAGTCGCCAGCATGCTGGTGATGCCGGTCGGGGTTCTGGTGATCGGCGGGGTAACGCTGCTGATGCCGGATGCCACCACCATCATGGGTCACGACGGTCCTCACGGTCTGTCACGCCTCATCTATGCCTACGCCTCGGCCGCCGGCAACAACGGCTCGGCCTTCGGGGGCTTCGCCGCCGCAGACAACTGGCAGTGCGTCGCCATCGGTCTGGCCATGCTGCTCGGTCGCTTCGGCTACATCATTCCGGTACTGGCCATAGCAGGTCAGCTCTCGCGCGCCTCCCAACAGGATGCCGGCGAGGGTGACTTCCCCATCCGCGGTCCGCTGTTCATCACCTTGCTGATCATCACAGTGCTGCTGATAGGCGGTCTCTCCTTCCTGCCGGTACTGGCGCTGGGCCCCGTCGCCGAGCATCTCCTGATACTGGGAGCGCTCTGATGACCCTGTTCATGTCAGTCACTTTACCGATGCCAATGACCGAACATCTGATGCTGGGAGCATTCAAATGAGCAAGTCCATCTCCATCCCTGCCCGTACCGAAAAGGTGAAGGGCAAGGGCAAGAAACAGACCTCACAAGTCGTGCAGGCCATGATCGAAGCCTTCTATCGCTTCAACCCCAAGGCGCTGTTTGGCAGCCCCATACTGTTCACCCTCTGGCTGGCCGCCGTGATGGCGACCGTGGAGTCCCTGCTGGGCCAGCCCCTGTCCGGGGTCACTCCCAGCCTGGCCTGGCAGCTGACGGCCTGGTTGTGGCTGACCCTGTGGTTTGCCAACTTCGCCGAAACCCTGGCAGAAGGCCGCGGCAAGGCGCGGGCCGACAGCCTGAAGGCGGGCATGAGCCAGCTCCAGGCACGCAGGGTGCGGGATCTGAAAGATGGCCAGGGCGAATGGGTCGCGGCCACCAGCCTGCAAAAAGGGGATCTGGTGCTGGTGCGCAGCGGCGAGATGATCCCGGCCGACGGTGAAGTCGTTGCCGGTATCGCCTCCGTCAACGAGGCCGCCATCACAGGTGAATCCGCCCCCGTCATCCGCGAGTCCGGCACCGACCGCAGCGGCGTGACCGGCAACACCACTGTGGTGTCCGACGAGATCTGGGTCCGTGTGACCAACAATCCCGGCGAGAGCACGCTCGACAGAATGATCGCGTTGGTCGAGGGAGCCAAGCGCCAGAAGACCCCGAACGAGATGGCACTCGATGCCCTGCTGGTGGGTCTGACCCTGATCTTCCTGCTGGTGGTCGCCACCCTGCCCTGGTTCCTCGACTACAACGGCACCCAGGTACCGCGGCTCTACCTGCTGGCCCTCTTCATCACCCTGATCCCGACCACCATAGGGGGCCTGCTCTCCGCCATCGGCATCGCCGGCATGGACCGGCTGGTGAAACTGAACGTGATCGCCAAGTCAGGTCGTGCCGTGGAGGCCGCCGGTGACGTGCGCACCCTGCTGCTGGACAAGACAGGCACCATCACCTTCGGCAACCGCATGGCCGACGAGCTGATCCCTGCCCCCGGTGTCGATCCCTCCCTGCTGGCCCAGGCCGCCATGCTGGCCTCCCTCGGCGACAACACCCCCGAGGGCAAGTCCATCCTGACCCTGGCTGGCAAGAGCATGGCCAAGCCGAGCCAGCTCGAGAGCGACAAGGTGATCCCCTTCAGCGCCGAGACCCGGTTGAGCGGTCTGGATCGCAACGGTCATCAATATCGCAAGGGGGCCGTGGATGCGGTGCTCAACTACCTTTCCCTCGATCGCAAGGGAGTGCCCGAGCTCATCCTGAAGGCGGTCGACAACATCGCCCGTCAGGGCGGTACCCCGCTGCTGGTCTGCACCCACGAGCAGTTGCTGGGGGTGGTGTACCTCAAGGACATCATCAAGCCAGGCATCAAGGCCCGCTTCCAGATCCTGCGTCACATGGGGATCCGCACTGTGATGATCACCGGGGACAACCCGCTGACCGCCGCCGCCATCGCCGCCGAAGCCGGGGTGGATGACTTCATCGCCGAGGCAACCCCGGAGAAGAAGCTGGCCTATATCCGCCAGGAACAGGCCGATGGCCGCATGGTCGCCATGTGCGGTGACGGCGCCAACGACGCACCGGCCCTGGCTCAGGCGGACGTGGGACTGGCCATGAACGAAGGCACCCAGGCCGCCAAGGAGGCGGGCAACCTGGTGGATCTGGACTCCAACCCCACCAAGCTGCTGGACGTGGTGCTGGTGGGCAAGCAGTTGCTGGTCACCCGGGGCGCCCTGACCACTTTCTCCATCGCCAACGACGTGGCCAAG
Organism: Aeromonas sp. QDB31; assembly: GCF_027707605.1. NCBI lineage: Bacteria > Pseudomonadati > Pseudomonadota > Gammaproteobacteria > Aeromonadales > Aeromonadaceae > Aeromonas > Aeromonas sp. QDB31. Next base: position 49,548 of record NZ_JAPCIX010000012.1, read on the forward strand.
TACTTCGCCATACTGCCGGCCCTCTTCATCGCCGCCTACCCGCAGCTGGGGGCGCTGAACCTGATGCAGCTCGGCAGCCCAGAGAGCGCCATACTGTCGGCCATCATCTTCAACGCCCTGATCATAGTGGCGCTGGTACCGCTGGCGCTGCGGGGGGTCAACGTGAAGGGCTCTGCCGCCAGCCTGCTGCGCCGCAACCTGTTGATCTATGGTCTCGGTGGCCTGGTCGTGCCCTTCATTGGAATCAAGTTGATCGACCTGGTCATCACCGGCCTGGGGCTGGTGTAACTAACTGACTGAGATGCGGGCCAACCCGCATCCCCCTCAATACCCTTTGGAGCAAGAGAATCATGATAGCAATCAGAACCCTGCTGACCCTGACCCTGCTGCTGGGTGTCGGCTACCCCCTGGCCGTCACCGGACTGGCCCAGCTGCTGTTCCCCTGGCAGGCCAACGGCAGCCAGCTGACAGATGCCAAGCAGCAGCTGGTCGGCAGCGCCCTGCTGGCGCAGAAATTCGAGCGGGCGGAGTACTTCCACTCCCGCCCCTCCGCCAGCGACTTCACCACCATAGGTAGCGGCGCCAGCAACTTGGGGGTGAGCTCCCCCCTGCGCAGCGAATTTGCCAAGGCCCAGGGTAACTACCAGTCCCCCGCCATGCTGACCCGCTCAGGTTCTGGCCTGGATCCCCACCTGCCTCTGGATGCCGTGCTGGCCCAGGTGGATCGCGTCGCCAAGCAACGCGGGCTGGATCCCGCTTCCCTGACGGAGCAGGTCAAGTCGTCGACACAAGCTGGTATCCTTGGCCCCCAGGTGGTCAACATACTCCAGTTGAATCTGTTGCTCGATCAGCACAAGGACGCATGATGGCGCGCCAGGCTGCCCCGAGTTGGAGGGCGACCCAGATTGTCGAACCGAGCCGGCAGTTGCTCCATAAGGATGATGATGCGTGATGTGGTAAAAGCGGGTGCCTTGCTGACAAGCATGAAACAGGAGCACGGGAATGCGTGATGAGGTACAGGCGGGTGCCTTGCTGGCAGGCATGAAGCAGGAGTACAGGAATGCGTGATGAGGTACAGGCGGGTGCCTTGCTGGCAGGCATGAAGCAGGAGCACGGGAATGCGTGATGAGGCTCGGGCCGACGCCTTGCTGGCAAGCCTGGAAGAGGAACACAAGGGCAAGCTGAAGGTCTTCCTCGGCGCCGCCCCCGGCGTAGGCAAGACCTACGCCATGTTGCAGGCGGTACGGGAACAGGCCAGGGAAGGAGTCGACATTCTCATCGGCGTGGTCGAGACCCACGGGCGCCAGGAGACCCTGGCGCTGCTCGACAAGCTCGCCATCCAGCCACGCAAACTGCATCACCACCGCCAGCAGCGACTGGAGGAGATGGACCTGGATGGCTTGCTCGAACGCAAGCCCGCCATCGTAGTGGTGGATGAGCTGGCCCACACCAATGCCCCCGGCAGCCGCCACGAGAAACGCTGGCAGGATGTGGAGGAGTTGCTCGGCGCCGGCATCGATGTCTACTCCACCCTCAATGTTCAGCACCTGGAAAGCCTCAACGATCTGGTGTGGCAACTGACCGGGGTCAGGGTCAAGGAGACCCTGCCCGACCAGGTGCTGCTGGAAGCGGACAGCATAGTCCTCATAGACCTGCCCCCCAAGGAGCTGCTCGGCCGGCTCAAGGAGGGCAAGGTCTATGTGCCCCATCAGGCCAAGGCCGCCCTGCAATCCTTCTTCTCCCTCAACAACCTGACCGCCCTGCGCGAGCTGGCGATGCAGACTGCCGCCAGCCACGTGGAAGGGGATTTGCAACTGCAGTGGCAGGCGGCGGGCAAGACCACGCTACCGCTGCGGGGCAAGCTGATGGTCTGCCTCGGGGATCAGCACGGGGCCGCCCTGGTACGTTACGGCCACCGCTTCGCCCAGCGTCGCCAACTGCCCTGGCTGGTAGTACACATCGACAGCAAGGGGCAACGTTCCCCTGAGCTGGAGCAGGCGCTGGCGCTGGCCTCCCAGCTGGGTGCCAGGGTGCTGACGCTCTCCAGCCCGGCGGTCGCCGATGCCCTGCTGGAGACAGCCGAACAGCAGCAGGTCTCACAGCTGTTGCTTGGCAAGCCCCACAGCCCACCCTGGCGCCGCTCCCTGGTGCAACACCTGCTGAAACAGGCGCAGGGATTCGAGATCACACTGGTGGACACCGGGAAGCGCAAACCCAGCCTGAAGTTGCACCCTGCAGGCCCCAGGGAGATTCGCCAAAGCCTGCTGGCCCTGCTGATCATGGGAACGACCTCGGCCATCGCCTGGGGCTTCTCTCACTGGCTGCCCTCCGCCTCCCTGCCACTGCTGTTCGTACTGGGGGTGCTCGCCACTGCCCTCTCCACCAGCCTGGTGCCCGCCATCCTGGCGGCAGTGCTGGGGTTCGTCGGCCACAACCTGCTGTTCACCGCCCCCTACTTCTCCCTGAGCGTCGCCAACCACAGCGACCTACTCAATCTGTTCGTGCTGCTCATCGTCGGCATGACGGCCGGGCGTCTCGCCTCCCGCCAGCGCCAGCAACTGGTGGGCTTGCGCGAGACCCAGCAGCTTGGCAACGCCCTGCTCTCTCTCAGCCAGGGATTAGCCACCGCCAGCAGCCCGGTGGAGGTGCTCAGGCAGGGTACCCAGGCCATCTCCCTGGCCCTGGGACAGCCCGTGTTTGCCCTGGATGAGGAGTACCAATACAGGGCCGGAGACGAGGTACGGGGACCTGGCCAGACTGACAAGGCCGCCATCGACTGGTGCCTGGCCCAGAAGCAGAGCGCGGGGGCTCACACCGCCACCCTCAATGCGGCAGAGGCCCAGTATCACCACCTCACCGATGATCTGGTGCTGGGGATACGGCTGGCCAGCCCGCTCGCCTCCTCCGCCGAGCACCAGTTGCAGGCGTTGCTCACCGACATCCGTGCCGCCCTGGCGCGGATCGATCTCAACGAGCGGTTGGCCGACAGTCAGTTGCAGGCGGAGACGGATCGGATGCGTGCCGCCCTGCTCTCCTCGGTCTCCCACGATCTGAAGACACCGCTCGCCACCATCATGGGGGCCGGCAGCACACTACTGGAATACGGTGACCGGATCAGTGCCGAGGATCGCAGCGAGCTGCTTCACTCGGTGCAGGAGGAGGCGCGCCGTCTGCACAGCTATGTGCAGAACCTGCTGGACATGACCCGCATCGGCTCCCCGGACTTCCAGTTGAAGCGGGAGTGGGTCGACCTCGCCGACCTGGTGGAGAGTGCCCGCAAGCGGCTGGACTCCTCCTGGCGCCAGCACAGGCTGCTGATCCACTTCGATCAGCAGATCCCCCAGCTCTATGTGCACGGTGCCCTGATCGAACAGGTGCTGGTCAACATCCTCGACAACGCCTCCCGCTACTCGCCAGCCGGCACCCCCATAGAGTTCAAAGTGATGCTGGCGGACCCGGACCTCATCATCGACATCATCGACATCGGGGTTGGCATCGCGGAGTCGGATCGGGACAAGATCTTCAATCTGTTCTACACCCAGCCGGTGGGGGATTGCGGCAGTCGCGGCACCGGACTTGGACTCGCCATTTCCCGCGCCATGATAGAGGCCCACGGTGGTCGCATCTGGGCATTCTCCGGCCCCAACGGCAACGGTACCTGCATGCGCATCTCCCTGCCGCTCTCCCTCAACTCACCTGAGGTATGATGCGTACATTTCGGGTTCCTGACCCTTCAACACTCGCCTCTGGAGGTTAGATGGCTCATATCCTGGTCATTGATGATGAAGCGGCCATTCGCCGCTTTCTGCGGATCAGCCTGATTGCCGAAGGGCACCAGGTGAGCGAGGCGGTGGGTGTCAACGAAGGGCTGGCGCAGTATCGCCACCTCAATCCCGATCTGGTGATCCTGGATCTCGGCCTGCCGGACGGGGATGGTATACAGATCTTGCAGGCCATCCGCGAGCATCACCCCAACCCGGTGCTGGTACTGTCGGCTCGGGATTCGGAACAGGAGAAGGTACGGCTGCTGGATGCGGGGGCCAACGACTACATGAGCAAGCCGTTCGGCATCGGGGAGATGATGGCCCGCATCCGCGCCTTGCTGCGCCAGCGAGCCGGAGTCAGCAGCGGCGAATGCCGCCACTTCCCGCAATGTGGTCTGAGCCTGGATACCGGCAGTCACAAGGTGACCATGAAGGATGAAGAGATTTCCCTGTCTCGCAAGGAGTTCGCCCTGCTGCAGGCCCTGGTGTGTCACCCTGGCAAGCTGGTGATGCAGACCCAGCTGCTCAACGACATCTGGGGGCCAAGCCACAAGGAAGATACCCACTATCTGCGCATCGTCATCGCCAGCCTGCGCAAGAAGCTGGGGGATAACCCCCAGCAACCCAGTCTGATCGAAACCGAAGCCGGCATCGGCTACCGTTTTATCGGTAGCTGATGTTTCACGTGGAACGCCGTCCGCTACACAGTACGGCCACTAGACCACAGCCAACTATCAGCAGACCCAGATCCTGCAAGCCGGCCGCCAACGCCAGCCCCAGGCTGAGCAGCAGGTAGTAGGCCAGCCCGAACAGGGCACCGGCGCTGCCTGCCACCTCCCGATAAGCCAGCAAGGCCTGACTCAATACGTTGGGGATAGCGATACCATAGGCCACCACAACGCCCATCATGGGCAGCAGGAACCAGAGCGAACTCTGGCTCGCCCACACTGCAGCACCCGCTCCCAGTGCCAGCGATGCGGCCAACTGGATGAGTGAGGCCGGTTGCCACCCTTTACCCAGCAGGCGCTTGTTCAGCAGGCTGCCGAGCAGGGTCGCCAACGCCAGTACGGCACCGGAATAACCAAACTCGCTGGCACTCCACCCCTGCTCAGCGAACAGAAAGGGCGCCAGGCTGTAGTAACCGAACAGCATGGTATTGAACAGGGCGACCAGCAGGGCGCTGCGCCAGAGTCCACCATCCCGAGCCATCCGGCACGCCAGTGGCCAAAGGGCAATACTGGTCGTGGTTTCTGGACGGGTTTCCGGCAACCGCCAGCTGGCGATCAATCCCAGCACCAGGGCCAGCACCATCAGGCCGCTGAAGACCCCCAGATAGCCAAACTGCTCGGCCAGCAGACCACCACTCACCAGCCCCAGCACAGGGCTGATGGACAGGGCCGCCCCCATCACAGAGAAGACCTTGGCCAAATCACTGCCCTGGTAGCTGTCACGCAGCATGGTCTGGGTCACGACCGATCCCACGGCGGCCCCAAAGGCCGAGATGATCCTGGCCAGCAGCAGAGTTTCAAATTCGGTCGCCAGCAACGCCAGCAAGGTACCGAGTCCGTAGGTCAACAGACCGGCCAGCATGGCCGGGCGCCGCCCTATCAAATCACAGAGCCGACCCCAGCAGACGACACCCACGGCAAACGCCAGAAAATAGACCGACAGGGTCTGGGACGCCTGCCCGTCGCTCACCCGGAACTGGGTGGCGATCTGGGTCAGCGCCGGGCTGTAGATGGTCTCCACTATCTGGGGGAACATCATCAATCCCACCACCAGCCAGAGCGGTGGCAACTTGTTGTTCATGACAAATCTCCTTAAATAAGAGGTTGCCATTCTAGAGAGACTCTAAATGTCTGATTACAATATCCAGGACTATAAACATCAATAATCGGACATATGGCCTTTATTCTTCCCGATCACCCTTTCGACCCCGACCGCCTGAATGGCGGCGTGATCGGCATTGCCTCCGCGCTGGGTTGGCATGATTCCGGCCAACATGTGCACCAATGCCACCAGCTGCTGTTTGCCCAGGCCGGGTGCATGACGATAGAGCTGGGCAACCAGGTCTATCTGTTGCCACCCAGCCGGGCGGCCTGGCTGCCGGCTGGTGTGCCCCATCAGGTTTTGATGCGCGGTGTGGTGGCCTATCGCTCCCTTTACTTCACGCCACAGCCAGAGCTGCCAGCCAGCGTGCAGGTGGTGGCAGTCAATCCACTGCTGCGGGAAATCATTGAACGAATGGCGCTCTGGCCATGGAATAAGCCTGAAGCGGAACAGCGCCTGACATTGGCGCTGTTCATGGAGGAGCTGGCGCAAGCACCGCGGGAAACCTGGCAACTGCCACTACCAACGGATGCGCGACTGGGGGCTTGGCTACAGGAGATAAAGCGGGGCAACATCCTGCCCGAGCGGCTCAACCGGCTGGCCGAGCGGGTGGGTGCCAGTGACAAGACCATAGGTCGCATCTTCATGAAGGAGACCGGCATGAACTATCAGGCCTGGCGCCAGCAGTGGCGATTGTTGCGCGTCATGGAGCTGCTGGCCGAGGCCGTGCCCATCAGCCGGATTGCCACTGCGCTGGAGTTTTCCAGCGACAGCGCCTTCATCAGCTTCTTCAAGCAACACACGGGACAAACTCCCCTGCGTTACCTCAACTCTCGGGGTGAGTCGCATCAGCCGAGCTAGCTTCTACCACCAGGGTATCGAGCGCCAGTGGCTTCAAGTTGCTGAGGGCATCCAGCACCACAGCCCGGGATGCCTGCTGCTGCTGGGCCAGCATCTCCTGCCCCAGTTTGGCGGTATCCAGCTCAGGTCTGAGGTTTTCAATTGCCATGACATTCAGGCTCAGGGTGCTCATTATCAGGGTGGCGATCAGGGTCTTCATCTGGTTTGCTCCGGTATGATTGAGATGACCAGAGAGTTATTCCAATAGTCGTGCCAACTATATAAGTAGTTGATTTTGTTTAAATAAAATAAAAACAGATTCCATTTGAGGCATCCACTTCCATCTTATTGGTTATTTTAAAACCCATAAGTGGTTATTTTTACCACATCCATTTTCCGAAGCCCGTTCCACGTGGAACGTCCCATGATTTTGATCGACACCCGCTTTTAAACTGAGATATGGTGCTAGCTCCCCCGTAACTGACTCTGGATCTGTCACCGAATGGAATTCTCCTTGTTCGGCGAGAAGTTCACTCGCCACGCCGGCATTACCCAACTCATGGATGACCTCAATCAGGGTCTGCTCAATCCGGACGCCATCATGCTGGGAGGCGGCAATCCGGCCCCCATCCCCGCCATGCTGGAACGCTTTCAGACCGAGGCCAAGCAGCTGCTTGACAATGGCGAGCTGATCAAGGCCATGGCCAACTACGATGGCCCGCAAGGCAAGGACAGGTTCACCAAGGCGCTGGCCGCCCTGCTCAAGAGAGAGCTGGGCTGGGACATCTCGGCCCGCAACATAGCCCTGACCAACGGCAGCCAGAATGCCTTCTTCTATCTGTTCAACCTGCTGGCCGGCGAGTTCGCCGATGGCCGCAAGAAGAAGGTGCTCTTCCCCCTGGCCCCCGAATACATCGGCTATGCGGACTCGGCCCTGGCGGAGGATCACTTCGTCGCCTACAAGCCCACCATAGAGAAGCTGGCCGACGGCCAGTTCAAATACCATGTGGATTTCGAGAGCCTGGAGGTGGGCGACGACATCGGAGTGATCTGTGTCTCCCGTCCGACCAACCCCACAGGCAACGTGCTGACCGATGAAGAGATTGAGCATCTGGATCAGATCGCCCGCGACAAGGGGATCCCGCTGCTGCTCGACAACGCTTACGGCGTGCCCTTCCCTGGCATCATCTTCAGCGAGGCCAAGCCGTTCTGGAATGCCAACACCATCCTCTGCATGAGCCTCTCCAAGCTGGGCCTGCCGGGCACCCGCTGCGGCATCGTCATCGCCGACGAGAAGATCATCCAGGCCATCACCAACCTGAGCGGCATCATCAACCTGGCGCCTGGCAGCCTGGGACCCGCCATCACCATCCCCATGATAGAGAGCGGCGAGATCATCGCCCTGAGCGAGCAGGTGGTGAAACCCTTCTACAAGCAGAAGGCCGACTTCGCCGTGCAACTGCTGCGAGAAGCCATTCCCGATCCGCGCTTCCACATCCACAAACCGGAAGGCGCCCTCTTCCTCTGGCTCTGGTTCGAAGGCCTGCCGATCCACTGCCAGGCGCTCTACGAGCGGCTGAAGGCGAAGAACCTGCTGATAGTGCCAGGTCACTACTTCTTCCCCGGCATCGACGACCCCGAGTGGCGCCACAGTCAGGAGTGCATCCGCCTCAACTACTCCCAGAGCGAGGAGCTGGTGCGGCGCGGCATCGCCATACTGGCGGACGAAATCAACGCCATTTACCGCGGCAGCTGACTCGCCTGCAGATAAAAGAAAGGCCTGCGATCGCAGGCCTTTCTCGTCTCTGGTGTCAGGCTCCCCGGCCTGACATTCCCGGCTTAGCTCGGCAGCGCCAGCTGATCGGGTTTGCCGATGGGGATGGCGCGGGGCTTGAGTGCCTCCGGCAATTCGCGGGCGAGATCTATGGTCAGCAGACCATGCTCCAGCCTTGCCCCCTGAACCTCCACGTGCTGGCTCAGCTTGAAGGCGAGCTCGAAGTCACGCTCGGCGATCCCTTGATGGAGGAACTGACGCTCGCCAGCCACAGCGGCCTTGCGCCCCTTCACCTTGAGGGTGCCGTTTTCGGTCTCCAGCTCCAGCTCGTCGCGCTCGAAGCCAGCCACGGCAACCGTGATGCGGTAGCCGTCATGCTCCCGCTTCTCGATGTTGTAAGGGGGATAGGCTGCCGCCTTCTGGTCGAACAGGCCTTCCAGCTCGCGGGCCATCCGCTCGAAGCCGACGGCATTGGAAGAGAGGTGAGAAAAATCGAGGTTACGCATAATCCTATCCTTCTAATAAGCAACAGGTTTGACTCTCCACAGGCCCGTCATCGGCACCCGGGAAATGTGAAAATCGCAGTGAGTTCAGGCTGTCAGCCGTTAATCTCTATCTTGCGGGGCTTCATCGCCTCGGGCACTTCACGGGCCAGATCGATGTGCAGCAGACCATTCTTGAGATCGGCCCCTTTCACCCGCACATAGTCGGCCAGCTGGAAGCGACGCTCGAAGCCGCGCTCGGCGATGCCCTGATAGAGATAGTGGCGCTCGGTGTCAGCCTGCTTGTTGCCTTTCACCGTCAGCAGATTTTCCTGGAAGCTCAGCTCCAGCTCTTCCTGGGTAAAGCCCGCCACCGCCATGCTGATGCGGTAGTCGTTGTCACCCAGCTGCTCGATGTTGTAGGGGGGATAACCAGCATTGCCATTGCTGGCTGCAGATTCGATGAGATTGGCCAGACGATCGAAACCAATGGCAGAACGATAGAGCGGAGAAAAGTCGATAGAACGCATAGTATTACCCTCTTGTGAGCGATAACGGATTGTTTGCCCTCCTGATGGACGGGCGCCTGGTCGAAACCTCTGTCGAGCGTTCCGGCCTTGTTACCTATATAGGGGCTCACTTTTTCCTTTCAAGGGATTTTTTTAAGATTTTTTACTTATGAGGCGCTCCATCCTGTTGACCCGATAGTGATGATAATCGACCCATGGGCCACTGATGGCAACGCGCTCCGCCCCCCATAATGGGTTGCATATACACCAGCCAATATGGAACCATCCCATGAAGATTACCCAGGTTCGCAACGCCACCCTGCTGCTCGACTATGCCGGCACCCGCTTTCTGATCGACCCCATGCTCTCAGCCAAGGGTGCCTTCCCCGGCTTTGAGGGCACCGCCAACAGCCAGCTGCGCAATCCACTGGTCGAGCTGCCGCTGCCGATCGATGAGCTTGTCGATGTGGATGCCGTTATTGTCACCCACGATCATCCTGACCACTGGGATGATGCCGCCAGAACGTTGGTCCCCAAGCATCTGCCGCTCTTTGTACAACATCAGAAAGATGCCGATGCCATTCGTGCCAGTGGCTTTGAGGATGTCCGCCTGCTGAGCGAGCAGGCCGAATTTGCCGGTATACACCTGCAGCAGACCGGTGGCCAGCACGGCAGCGATCAACTGATGGCGGTACTGGGCGAGCGCATGGGTGAAGTGTGCGGCGTGGTCTTCTCCCACCCAGATGAGCCGAGTCTCTATCTGGCCGGTGATACAGTCTGGAATGCTCAGGTGAAACAGGCCCTGCAACTGCACCAGCCCGAGGTGATCATCCTCAACTGCGGCGATGCCCAGGTGCCGGGGCTCGGTTCCATCATCATGGGCAAGGAGGATGTCGCCGCCGTATATCAGGCTGCACCACAGGCCACCCTGATCGCCAGCCACATGGAAGCGGTCAACCACGCCGTGCTGTCACGCCAGGAGCTGCGCACCTATCTGACAGATCGAGGCATGACGGATCGGGTACGAGTGCCGGAGGATGGCGAGGCTCTCTCACTGTAACTAACAGGGCCATGCCGAACATCGAGCATGGCCCTTAGGCTTTCGGCTGCAAACGCTTATGATGATTGCTCTGCGCAGAGAGGATGCCAACGCCATGCCTTCCCCCATCGTTGCCGTGGTGACCTTCGATCACTTCAGCCCTTTTCACTGCGCAGTCCCCTGCCTCATTTTCGGCGATATCCTGCCGGGTCAGCCGCTGTTCGAGCTCAGGCTCTGCTGTGGTGACGCCAGCATCCATTCCCATTCGACACAAGGTTTCACCATTCAGGCACCCTATGGGCTGGAGGGGCTGACCGAGGCGGACATCATCGTCATCCCCTTCTGGCACGATCCGGCAGTTCGGCCGCCCGTGGCGCTACTCGATGCCCTGATCGCCGCCAGAGCCAGAGGCGCCCGGCTGGTCGGACTCTGTCTCGGCACCTATGTACTGGCCTATGCCGGCCTGCTGGAGGGACGCAGGGCCTCGACCCATTGGGAGTACGAGCAAGACTTCATGAGCCGCTTTCCCGCCGTGCAACTCGATACCAATGCTCTCTATGTGGATGACGAGGGGTTGGTCACCTCGGCAGGCACCGCGGCCGGATTGGACTGCTGCCTCTATCTGGTGCGGCAGTACTACGGCTCGGCCATCGCCAACAAGGTGGCGCGGCGGCTGGTGATCCCGCCCTACCGGGAAGGAGGTCAGGCCCAGTTTATCGAGCAGCCGGTTCCCGCCTCCACCCGCGATACCAGGATGAACCAGTTGCTCGATCATCTGCGCGCTCATCTGGCCGAACCCCATACCCTGGATACTCTGGCGGCCCATACCCTGATGAGCCGGCGCACCTTTACCCGCCGCTTTCATCAGGCCACTGGTCTTTCGGTAGGTGAATGGCTGCTGGCGGAGCGGCTCAGGCGCAGTCAGGAGTTGCTGGAGGTGAGCGGTCATTCCATTGAGCGTATCGCTGAACTGATTGGCTTCAAGAGCGCCACCTCCCTGCGCAATCACTTCCGGGCACGTTTCGCCGTCTCTCCCAGCGAGTGGCGCCGAGCATTTGGCGGCAACAAGCCATGATGATGCACTTTGTACCCTTTCAACCCGCTATGGCAGGATAACCAAAAATCCCGAGGAGACATCCCATGTCCCGTTCCGAACGCCTGCTGGCCCTGCTCCAGCTACTACGCGGCCACCGCTACGCCATCACAGGCACAGAGCTGGCCAGCCGGCTTGGTATCAGTCTGCGCACCCTCTATCGGGACATCGCTACCCTGCAGGCGCAAGGCGCCCATATCGAGGGAGAACCGGGTATCGGCTATGTACTGCGCCCCGGCTTCATGCTGCCGCCGCTGATGTTCAGCGAGGAGGAATTGGATGCGCTGGTATTGGGGTCGCGCTGGGTGGTCGCCCACGGCGACAGCGCCTTGAGTGCATCGGCCAGCAGTGCGCTGGCCAAGATAGAAGCCGTGTTGCCCGCCGACTATCGCCAGCAGCTCCAAAGCAATGCCCTGCTGATCGGCACCTCTCGCGGCGACAGCCCCGTCGACGAGGCTCCACTGCGCAGCGCCATCCGCCAGCAGCGCAAGGTAACCCTGAGCTATCGGGATCTCAAGGAGGAGAGTTCGGAGCGCACCGTATGGCCCTTTGCCCTCGGCTACTTCGAACAGGTGCGGGTACTGGTCGCCTGGTGCCAGCTGCGCCAGGGCTTTCGTCACTTTCGGGTAGATCGCATCACCTGGATGAAACAGGAAGAGAGCCGCTATCCCAAAAACAGAGAGAGCTTGCTGAAAGCATGGCGCGCCACCCAGCAGATCCCGCAACCCAAATTCATTGCTGACAGAAACTGACAGCAGGTGACGCCATGCTGACGGGGTCGGCGCAGATGCGCCCTCCCCGAAACAAGGAGCGTCACCATGTTGTTAGTCCCACCACTCACCATTCTCTATGTCGCCAATCCGGCGCGCAGCGCCCGCTTCTATCACAAGCTATTCGGCCGCCCGCCGGTAGAGGAGTCCCCCACCTTTGCCATGTTCGCGTTCGAATCGGGAGCAAAACTGGCGCTCTGGTCCAACGCCACCGTCGAACCCGCAGCTACCCAGAGTGCAGGGGCCATGGAGCTGGCCTTCCCGCTGCCCGACGAAACCAGTGTCGATAAGGGCTTGGCCGAATGGCAGGCTCACGGCCTGACCATCATCCAGCAGCCGACCCGGATGGAGTTTGGCTATACCGGCATGGCGCTTGATCCCGATGGCCATCGCCTGCGCCTCTACTGCCTGGCACCGGGACTGGGCTGAGTCGGAATTATCAACACCAAGGTGGTTTCATGTTTCACGTGGAACGTGCTATTTCCCTCTCCCTGAAAACAAAAAAGCCGCTCACAAGGAGCGGCTTTTTACTGTCTGACCGAGTCGATTAGACGTCGAGGTTGGCGACCCGCAGGGCGTTGGTCTCGATAAAGTCACGACGGGGTTCGACCGCATCACCCATCAGGGTGGAGAAGAGCTGGTCAGCACCGACGGCGTCGTCTATGGTGACGCGCAGCATGCGACGGGCTTCCGGATCCATGGTGGTTTCCCACAGCTGATCCGGGTTCATCTCGCCCAGTCCTTTATAACGCTGGATGTAGATGCCACGCTTGCCTTCGCCCATCAGCCAGTCGACGGCTTCCACGAAGTTGGCCACCGGCTTCACCTTCTCGCCACGCTTGATGAAACCGCCATCCTCGATCAGGTTGGCGATCTCCTTGCCCAGGGAGACCAGCTGACGGTATTCACCGGACTGCAGGAAGTCGTAGCTGAGCGGGTATTCGCGGTCGACACCGTGCTGACGTACCACGGCGTGGGGCACGAACAGACTGCGCTCTTCGTCACGACGAACCTGGATCTGGTACTGGATGCCGTGGTTGCTTTCGTTGAGCACGGCTTCCATTCCCTGGCACCAGGCCAGCAGATCGCTCTCGCTGGCCAGCAGGGTCTCGTTCAACTCAGGCTGATAGATCAGCTGGGTCAGCACGGCATCCGGGGCGCGGCGGGACATGCGGGTGATCAGGTGAGAGACGGCACGGTGCTGGTTGACCAGACGCTCCAGCGCCTCGCCACCGATAGCCGGGGCAGACTCGTTGACGTGCAGGGTAGCACCGTCCAGCGCCATGGAGGTCTGGTACTGCAGCAGCGCATCTTCGTCTTTCAGATACTGCTCCTGCTTACCCTTCTTGACCTTGTAGAGCGGCGGCTGGGCGATGAAGACGTAGCCACGCTCGATGATCTCCGGCATCTGACGGTAGAAGAAGGTGAGCAGCAGGGTACGAATGTGCGCACCATCGACGTCCGCATCCGTCATGATGATGATGTTGTGGTAGCGCAGCTTGTCCGGGTTGTACTCGTCGCGACCGATACCGCAGCCCAGTGCCGTGATCAGGGTGCCTACCTCTTGCGAGGAGATCATCTTGTCGAAACGGGCCTTCTCCACGTTCAGGATCTTGCCCTTGAGCGGCAGGATAGCCTGGTTCTTGCGGTTGCGACCCTGCTTGGCGGAGCCGCCAGCAGAGTCCCCTTCCACTATGTAGAGTTCGGAGAGAGCCGGATCTTTCTCCTGGCAGTCAGCCAGCTTGCCGGGCAGACCGGCGATGTCCAGCGCACCCTTGCGGCGAGTCAGTTCGCGGGCCTTGCGGGCCGCTTCACGGGCACGTGCCGCATCGATGATCTTGTTGACCACGATCTTGGCGTCGCCCGGGTTTTCCAGCAGGAAGTCCGCCAGCTTCTCGCCCATTGCCTGTTCAACGGCAGTCTTCACTTCGGAAGAGACCAGCTTGTCCTTGGTCTGGGAGGAGAACTTAGGATCCGGTACCTTGACGGAGATGACCGCAATCAGGCCTTCACGGACGTCGTCGCCACTGGCGGCAGACTTGGCCTTCTTGCTGTAGTCCTCTTTATCCATGTAGGAGTTGAGGGTACGGGTCAGCGCGGTACGGAAGCCCACCAGGTGGGTGCCCCCATCCCGCTGCGGGATGTTGTTGGTGAAGCAATAGACCCCTTCCTGATAGGCGTCGTTCCACTGCATCGCCACTTCGACGCCGATGCCATCCTGCTCTGTAGTGAAGTGAAACACCTTGGGATGGATCGGGGTCTTGTTCTGGTTCAGGTATTCGACGAAGGCCTTGATGCCGCCCTCGTAGCAGAAGTGAGCCTCGCGGCCATCCCGCTCGTCCATCAGGCGGATGGAGACACCGGAATTCAGGAAAGAGAGCTCACGCAGACGCTTGGCCAGGATCTCGTAGTGATACAGGGTATCGGTAAAGATGGTTGGGCTCGGCCAGAAGCGGACTTCGGTACCTGTGCCCGTGCTGTCGCCAATCTGCTTGAGCGGCGCCTGCGGCTCACCCAGGTGATAGGTCTGCTCGTAGACGTGGCCGTTGCGACGTATGGTCAGCAGCAGCTTGTCAGAGAGGGCGTTCACTACTGAGACACCCACGCCGTGCAGGCCGCCGGATACCTTGTAGGAGTTGTCATCGAATTTGCCGCCGGCGTGCAGCACCGTCATGATGACTTCGGCGGCGGAGCGGCCCTCTTCCTCGTGCATGTCGACCGGGATGCCCCGGCCATTGTCACGCACGGAGACGGAACCGTCGGAATGGATCTTGACCTGAATATCGGAGCAGTAGCCAGCCAGAGCCTCGTCAATGGAGTTATCGACGACCTCGAACACCATGTGGTGCAGGCCCGAGCCATCATCCGTATCGCCGATATACATCCCCGGGCGCTTGCGGACCGCATCCAGGCCCTTCAGCACCTTGATATTCGAGGAGTCGTAAGTATTTTCACTCATAGCTTACTCTCTGCCTTCTCTAACGTTTCGGAGATCTTGCCTTGTTCCACGTGGAACAGCTTGCAGTCACTCGCATCCATCATGTCTGCGAGCTGACCGGTATCGATGGCGGTGATAAACACCTGGGACGCGCACTGCTTCAGCCTTGCGGCCAGCAGGCGACGTTTGTCGACATCCAGTTCAGAGGCAAAATCGTCAATTAAAAAAATACAGCCACGGCTGCTATGTTGATTCAAATAGAGCCCTTGAGCCAGTCGCATGGCACAGACCAGCAACTTCAACTGACCCCTGGACAAAATATCCTGAGCGGGTACCCCGTTCGCCTTGAGCCGCACATCCGCCTTCTGCGGACCGACCCCAGTGTACCCCAGCGAACGATCCCGCTCGAACCCCGCCTCCAGCAAGTCGCCGAGGGGCGTCTCTCTCTCCCAGCCCCGATAGAAACCGAGGCTGATGTCGAATTCCGGCAGAAAATCCGCCGTCATCTCCTTGATCAGGGGGGTAATGGCCTGACAATAACTGGCGCGAAACTCCGCCAGTTCACCCCCGAGCCGCACCAGCTCCTGATCCCAGAACGCCAGCTGGCGATACTGGCTGCTCTGGCGCAGCAGCGCATTGCGCTGTTTCAGCAGACGCCGCACCCGTCCCCACAGGGAGAAGAAGGTCGGCTCCTGATGGAAGACGCCCCAGTCCAGCCAGGCCCGGCGAGCCTGGGGCCCGCCGGTCAGCAGGTTGAAGCCATCGGGGTGGATCAACTGCACCGGCAACAGTTCTGCCAGATCGGCCAATCGCTGGGCCTGGGCCCCGGCGATCTTGAGCTGAGTCTCACCCCCCTTGTCCTTGGCAAGCCCGATGGGCACCTGACGCCCTTCCAGCTCGCACTGGGCAAACAGGGTAAACGCCCTCTCCCCCTGGCGGATGACCCGCCCGGTCAGGTGAGTACGAAAAGAACGACCGAGACCGAGGTAATGGATGGCTTCCAGCACGCTGGTCTTGCCGCTGCCATTGCACCCGACCAGAATATTGAGGCCGGGGGACAGCGCGAGACTGGCGTGCTGGATGTTGCGAAAGTCGCTGAGCTGGAGTTTGACCAGGGACACGACTAGATCCGCATCGGCATCACCACATACTGGGCATCTTGGCTGTCAAAATCCTCAATAATGGCACTGCTGATGGAATCGCTCAGGCTGATCCGGATTTGGTCACATTTTAACGTATTCAGCACGTCCAGCACATAGGAGACGTTGAAGCCGATCTCCATCTCGCCAGCGGCATATTGTACGTCAAGCAGCTCCTCGGCTTCTTCCTGTTCCGGGTTGTTGGCGGTGATGCGCAGCAGGTTTTCCTGCAGATTGAGACGCACCCCACGGAATTTCTCGTTGGAGAGGATGGCGGCGCGGGCGAAGGCCTGGCGCAGATCCTCACGACCGGCGATCAGGGCCTTGTCGCTCCCCCGGGGAATGACGCGACGCCAGTCCGGGAAGCGGCCATCCACCAGCTTGGAGGTAAAGATGAAGCCATCCAGGGCGGCACGCAGGTTGCTGCGACCGACCTGCAACCGCACCGGCTTGTCTTCCGCCTCCAAGAGGCGCACCAGCTCCAGCACGCCCTTGCGGGGCAGAATGACCTGATGATCGGGCAGCGATTCCCCGACCACTTCGCGGCGGCAGGTGGCCAGGCGGTGACCATCGGTGGCGACGGTGCGCAGGCCATGGCCCTCGCTCTCGAACAGCATGCCGTTCAGGTAGTAACGCACATCCTGGCTGGCCATGGAGAACTGGGTCGCATCGATCAGTTTTTTAAGCTCCAGCTGGCTGATGTCGAACTCGAGCACGGATTCCCAGTCCTCGATGTTCGGGTACTCGGTCGCCGGCAGGGTCGAGAGATTGAAGCGGGAGCGGCCGGAACGGATTATCAACCGCTCGCCTTCGGTGTTGAGACGGATATCCGCCCCTTCCGGCAGGCCGCGGCAGATATCTAGCAACTTGCGGGCCGGCACTGTGGTACGCCCATCCTGGCTGTCGCTGCTGAGATAGACCTGGCCTATCATCTCCACCTCGAGATCTGTCCCGGTCAGCGACAGCAGGCCATTGCTGACATCGAGCAGGACGTTGCCGAGGATGGGCAGGGTCGGCCGGCCACCCAGGGCACCAGACACCAGTTGCAGAGGACGTAACAGGGCCTCACGGCTAATTTCGAGCTGCATCTGTGCTCTCCGTTGTGATTAGGAGGAAAATTTTCGGATCAGGTTGGAATATTCGAGCCCCATCTGTCCACTCCGTTCCGTTATCAGGACGAAAGGGTACGGATCAGGTTGGAATAGTCTTCCTTGATGTCGTGACTCTCCTCCTTCAGCTGCTCGATCTTGCGGCAGGCATGAAGAACGGTGGTGTGGTCACGGCCACCAAAGGCATCCCCTATCTCCGGCAAACTATGGTTGGTCAGCTCCTTGGCCAGGGCCATCGCCAGCTGACGCGGGCGGGCAACGGAACGGGAACGACGCTTGGACAGCAGATCCGCCAGCTTGATCTTGTAGTACTCCGCCACCGTCTTCTGGATGTTGTCGATGGTGACCAGCTTCTCCTGCAAGGCCAGCAGGTCGCGCAGCGCCTCGCGCACGAAGTCGATGTTGATGGCACGGCCGGTGAAGTTGGCGTTGGCGATCACCCGGTTGAGGGCGCCTTCCAGTTCACGGACGTTGGAGCGCAGACGCTTGGCTATGAAGAAGGCCACTTCGTCCGGCAGATGAATCTGGTTCTCGTCCGCCTTACGCATCAGGATCGCGACGCGGGTCTCCAGCTCGGGCGGTTCGATCGCCACCGTCAGGCCCCAGCCGAAGCGGGACTTGAGGCGATCCTCGACACCGTTGATCTCCTTCGGATAACGATCCGAGGTCAGGATGATCTGCTGGTTACCTTCGAGCAGGGCGTTGAAGGTATGGAAGAACTCCTCCTGGGAGCGCTCCTTGTTGGCGAAGAACTGGATGTCATCGATGAGCAGGGCATCGACGCTACGGTAATAACGCTTGAACTCTTCAATGGCGTTATTCTGCAGCGCCTTCACCATGTCCTGCACGAACCGTTCGGAGTGCATGTAGATGACTTTGGCGTCTTTCTTGCGTTCCTTGATGGCGTTGCCAACGGCGTGCAGCAAGTGGGTCTTGCCCAGACCGGTGCCGCCATAGAGGAACAGCGGGTTGTAAGCGCCACCCGGATTGTCGGCCACCTGACGGGCCGCCGCTCGGGCCAACTGGTTGGACTTACCTTCGACGAAATTCTCGAAGGTGTAGTTCACGTTGGTGTTGCTCTTGTGGTTCGGCTCGGGCTTGGTTTCAGCCTTGCTTTCCCAGCTCTTGTGAGAGTTATTCACAGGATCGACACCGCGCGCCGGCGCTCTTGCGACCGCGACGGGATGGGGACGATTACCGATGTCAAAACGCAGGGTGGGAGCATCGGCTCCGCACAGCTCGTTGATGATGCCATTGACCCGGAGCAGGTACTTGTCGCGTACCCAGTCCAGAACGAAGCGATTCGGTGCATACAGGGTCAGAGTATTGTCACTCAACTCCGCTTGAAGCGGCCGGATCCACATGCTGAATTCTGCCGAGGGCAACTCATCTTGCAGCCGGTTAAGGCACTGCTGCCATAGCGAAGCAGTCACTCTAGACTCCCGTCAATTGATTAAGTAAAGACCGGCTATTCTACGTTTTTAGTGGCTGGATCTCCAGTTGCCGCCGCACGGATCCAGCAAATAAGATCCTTGACTTTCAAGGATCCAACGCCCCAGGATCTGATTTCATCCCCAAAGTTACCCACAGCCACCGACCGGTGATGTGGACAGAATGAGAGCCTGCTGCTGCGGTTATTTTATATAACCAAATATCATTTATTCTTTATATTTTATTCCAATAACATCAGCGCCAACCCGTGATTACAACTAAAAATACAGAACTACAGAGAGAGGAATCCCCATGAAAACCACCATCAAGCTGATTTCCGGCGCCGCCATTCTGCTGGCCAGCCTGTCCGGCCAGGCCATCGCCCAGGAAACCATCAAGGTCGGCATGTCCGGCAAGTATTTCCCGTTCACCTTCGTCAAGCAGGACAAGCTGCAGGGCTTCGAGGTGGACATGTGGAACCAGATCGGTGAGCGCACCGGTTACAAGGTCGAGTTCGTCACCGCCAGCTTCTCAGGCCTGTTCGGCATGCTGGAAACCGGTCGCGTCGATACCATCTCCAACCAGATCACCATCACCGACGAGCGCAAGGCCAAGTACGCCTTCTCCCAGCCCTACGTCTATGACGGCGCCCAGATAGTAGTGCGCAAGGGCAACAGCACCATCCACGGTCTCAAGGATCTGGAAGGCAAGACAGTTGCGGTGAACCTGGGCTCCAACTTCGAAGAGCTGCTGCGCAAGAACGACCCCAACAAGAAGATCGACATCCGTACCTATGACTCCAGCTTCGAGCAGGACGTCGCCCTGGGTCGCATCGATGCCTTCGTGATGGACCGCGTCTCCACCGCCCAGCTGATCAAAGAGTCCAAGCTGCCGCTGCAGCAGGCAGGCGCACCGTTCGAGACCATCGAGAACGCCCTGCCCTTCCTGAAGACCCCGGAAAAACAGGCCGTGCTGAAGAAGGTCGACGAGGCGCTGACCGCCATGCGCAAAGACGGCTCCCTGACCAAGATCTCGGAAAAATGGTTCGCAGCGGACATCACCAGCAAATAAATGATGGAATTTGATCTCGAGTACACGCTAGGGCTGTTTCCCATCCTGCTCAAATACCTGGGCACCACGATGGAAATGGCCCTGTGGGGATTCGTATTGGCACTCGTACTGTCGCTGATCCTGGCGATAGTACGAGTGTTTCGCGTTCCCGCAATTCACTGGCTGGCGATGCTGTATATCTCGTTCTTCCGGGGGACCCCCCTGCTCGTCCAGCTGTTCCTGCTCTACTACGGGCTGCCGCAACTGTTTCCGATCTTCGTGGGAATGGATGCCTTTACCGCCGCCATCATAGGTCTGACCCTGCACTTCGCCGCCTACATGGCCGAGTCGATCCGGGCCGCCATTCTCGGCATCCACAAGAGCCAGATGGAAGCCGCTCTCAGCATCGGCATGAGCCGGCTGCAGGCGATGCAGCGGATCATACTGCCACAAGCTGCCCGCATCGCGACACCATCGTTGATGAACTACTTCATCGACATGATCAAGAGCACCTCACTGGCGTTTACCCTGGGAGTGGCGGAGATAATGGGCAAGGCGCAGATGGAAGCGGCCTCCTCCTTCAAGTTCTTCGAGAGCTTCATGGCAGTGGCCCTGGTCTACTGGGTGGTAGTCATCTTCTTCACCCGCTTGCAGCACCTGCTGGAAGTACGCCTCAATCGTGCTTACTAAGAGGATGCCAGCGATGATGAACAAGCCATTACCCACTTGCGGCACAGGCTGGAAGTACCTCTCAACGGCCGCGCCTGTTAAAGGAGACCTGTCATGATCAAGTTAACGGGTCTTTCCAAGGCCTATGACGGCAATCAGGTATTGAACGGCATCGATCTGGAGGTGAAGAAGGGTGACATTGTCGTCATCATCGGTCCCTCTGGCACCGGCAAGTCAACCCTGCTGCGCTGCCTCAACCTGCTGGAGACTCCGGATGCAGGCACCCTTGCCATCGATGATCTGCAGCTGGATCTAGCCCATGCCAGCGAGCAGCAGGCCATTGAGCTGCGCAAGCGCGCCTCCTTCGTGTTCCAGAACTATGCCCTGTTTGCCAACAAGACGGCGCTGGACAACATAGCCGAGGGGCTGATCACCGTCTGGAAACAGCCGAAGGCGGAGGCCCGTGCCACCGCCCTTGGCATCCTCAAGGACATAGGCCTCGCCGACAAGCAGGACGCCTACCCGGCCTCCCTCTCCGGCGGCCAGCAGCAGCGGGTCGGCATAGGTCGCGCCATGGCGGCTCACTCCAAGGTCATCCTGTTCGATGAGCCCACCTCGGCCCTGGATCCCGAATGGGTCGACGAGGTGCTGGGGCTGATGAAGGAGCTTGCCCGCCAGCATCAGACCATGGTGGTGGTGACCCACGAGATCGAGTTTGCCCGTGATGTCGCAGACCGGGTGATCTTCATGGAGGGAGGCCGGATCGTCGAACAGGGCCCGCCGGATCAGATATTGGTCGATCCGCAGGATCCCCGCACCCGGGAGTTCCTGCGAAAAGTGCTGAAATAGCTCTCTCTTTGGCGGCCTGGCCGCCTTTTTTATTGGTGGATCCTTGTTTAACCCGGGGTTGCCAGTATAATTCGGGGCCCTTGATCCTCTGGATCCTGCCAGCTTCTCCTGCTTATTGTTGAGCCAGAAGAAGATGAGAGGGAACGGCGGATTGACGAGAAGCCGAACTCTGTTTAGAATTCGGCCTCTTTTGCTAGTCGTCACACGCTATAGCTGGCGCGTCGGCTAAGTGTGACAATCAAAACTGTACAGAAATACGGAATCGAATCATGAAACGTACTTTTCAACCGTCCAACCTGAAGCGCAAGCGCTCTCACGGTTTCCGCGCTCGCATGGCTACTGCCAACGGCCGCAAAGTTCTGGCCGCTCGTCGTGCCAAGGGTCGTGCCCGCCTGGTAGTCTAATGCCTACCCAGCACACCTTCTCTCGGGAGTTACGTCTGTTAACTCCCGAACACTTCAAACGCGTTTTCGCCGAGCCTGTCCGGGCCGCTTCTCCGCAAATTACGCTTCTTGCTTGCCCCAATTCCCTCGAACACCCCCGTCTTGGCCTAGCTGTGCCCAAAAAAGCACTCAAGCGTGCCGTCTGGCGTAATCGTGTCAAACGAGTGGTACGGGAGAGCTTCCGTCTCAATCAAGCCAATCTGCCCGCTATCGACATCGTCGTCATAGCCAAGGGTGGCGTGAAGGAGATGGACAACGAAGAGCTGTTCAAGTTACTGGAAAAGCTATGGCGCACTCTGTCACGCCGTTGCAATGGGTAGCTATCAAACTGATACGCCTGTATCAGCTAATCATTAGTCCCCTGCTCGGGCCGCGCTGCCGTTTCACCCCGACTTGTTCCCAATTTGCGATAGAAGCAATCCGACTTCACGGTTTCATAAAAGGCGTTTGGTTAGCCAGCAAACGTCTATTAAAATGCCATCCCTTATCCGAGGGTGGTTATGACCCGGTTCCGCAACCAAAGCGAAGAAACTGAAGACTATGGAATCACAACGCAATTTACTCCTGATCGGTTTGCTGTTCGTGAGCTTCTTGCTCTGGCAACAGTGGGAGTCCGACAAGGCTCCGAAGCCGGCCCCGACTACCGTGGCCCAAACCGAACATTTCGTACCTGAAGCCGGTCAGACCGGTGATATTCCTCAGGTTTCCGAGCAAGCCAACGCCACCACCGCACGCAAGCTGGTCACCGTCTCCTCCGACGTGCTCAAGCTGACCCTGGATACCCAGGGCGGTGACATCGTCTCTGCCGAACTGCTGGCCCACAAGCTGGAAGAAGGCAAGGAACAGCCATTCACCCTGCTGACCAGCCAGCCTGCGCACCTCTATGTTGCCCAGAGTGGTCTGGTGGGTCGCGATGGCCCGGACAGCCAGCCCCAGGGTCGTCCCACCTATGAAGCCGCCCAGACCAGCTACCAGCTGGCCGACGGTCAGGATCAAGTCGTCGTACCGATGACCTGGACCGACAGCAAGGGCGTCGTCTTCACCAAGGAGTTCGTGCTCAAGCGCGGTGACTACGCCATCGGTGTCGATTACAAGATCGACAACAAGTCTGCCGAGCCGGTTCAGGTGCAGTTCTATGGTCAGCTGAAGCAGACCGTGACCACGCCGAAGGACCAGGAAGGTCATGCCATGGTGGCCAGCGCCTACCGTGGTGGTGCCTTCTCCAGCGAAGATACCCGCTACAAGAAGTACACCTTCGACGAGATGAAGGATGCCGACCTGAACAAGACCACCAAGGGTGGTTGGGTCGCCATGCTGCAACACTACTTCGTCTCAGCCTGGGCACCGAATGCCGAGGACACCAACAGCTTCTACAGCCGCGTGATCCCGGGTAAAGACCAGGCCATCATAGGCTACAAGGCGCCGCTGGTTGACGTGGCTGCCGGTCAGCAGGCCGAAGTGAGCGGCAAGCTGTGGGTCGGTCCCAAGTTGCAGGATCAGATGGCCAAGGTGGCAAACCACCTGGACCTGACCGTCGACTACGGCTGGCTCTGGTTCATCGCCCAACCGCTGCACTGGCTGCTGACCGTGTTCCACGGTTTCGTCCAGAACTGGGGTGTAGCCATCATCATGCTGACCCTGCTGGTTCGCGGCATCATGTTCCCGCTGACCAAGGCCCAGTACACCTCCATGGCCAAGATGCGCATGCTCCAGCCCAAGCTGGCGGCGCTCAAGGAACGCTTCGGTGACGATCGCCAGAAGATGTCTCAGGGCATGATGGAGCTGTACAAGAAGGAGAAGGTCAACCCGCTCGGTGGCTGTCTGCCGATCCTGGTGCAGATGCCCATCTTCATCGCCCTGTACTGGGCACTGATGGAGTCTGTCGAGCTGCGTCACGCGCCGTTCGCCTTGTGGATTACCGACCTGTCGGTGAAGGACCCCTTCTTCGTGCTGCCAATCCTCATGGGTGCCTCCATGTGGTATCTGCAGAAGATGAGCCCGACCACCATCACGGACCCGATGCAGCAGAAGGTGATGCAGTTCATGCCGATCATCTTCACCTTCATGTTCCTCTGGTTCCCGGCAGGTCTGACCCTGTACTGGCTGGTGAGCAACGTCATCTCCATCACCCAGCAGACCATCATCTATCGTCAGCTGGAAAAGAAAGGCCTGCATACCCGCAGCTAATCGTTCCCGATGGCAAGATGGATGACAAAAGAGGCGGCCTTCGGGCCGCCTTTTTTATTACAATGACCCCACTGCTGTGAACCATCAGCGAACAAATGAGTCAAGCAAGATGACAACAGATACCATCGTGGCCCAGGCCACCGCCCCCGGCCGGGGTGGCGTCGGCATAGTCCGCGTCTCGGGCCCCGCCGCCGAACGAGTCGCCGAAATCGTACTCGGTCGACTGCCCAGGGTGCGCTATGCCGAATATCTGCCGTTCAAGGACGAGCAGGGCCAGCCTCTGGATCAAGGCATAGCCCTGCTGTTCAAGGCCCCCAACAGCTTCACCGGCGAGGATGTGCTGGAGCTGCAGGGCCACGGCGGCCCCGTCATCCTGGACATGTTGATCCGCCGCATTCTGCAAATCGAGGGCATCCGCCCTGCTCGTCCCGGCGAGTTCAGCGAGCGCGCCTTCCTCAACGACAAGCTGGATCTGGCCCAGGCCGAAGCTATCGCCGATCTGATCGAAGCCTCCAGCGAGCAGGCGGCCCGCAGTGCCATGCACTCCCTGCAGGGACAGTTCTCCGGCAAGATCCAGCAGCTGGTGGAGAGTCTCACCCGATTGCGCATCTATGTGGAGGCCGCCATCGACTTCCCGGATGAGGAGATCGACTTCCTCTCAGACGGCAAGGTGGCGGGGGATCTGTACGGCATCATGGCAGAGCTGGATGCGGTGCGCGGCGAAGCCAAGCAAGGCGCCCTGCTGCGGGAAGGGATGAAGGTGGTGATCGCCGGTCGTCCCAACGCCGGCAAATCCAGCCTGCTCAACGCCCTGGCAGGGCGCGAATCCGCCATCGTCACCGAAATCGCCGGCACCACCCGCGACGTGTTGCGCGAGCACATCCATCTGGATGGCATGCCGCTGCACATCATCGATACCGCCGGCCTGCGCGATACCCAGGACAAGGTGGAGCAGATCGGCATCGAGCGTGCCTGGGCCGAAATAGAGCAGGCCGACCGGGTGCTCTTCATGGTGGATGGCACCACCACGGATGCGGTCGACCCGCGGGAGATCTGGCCGGAATTTGTTGATCGGTTGCCAAAAAAGATCGGTCTCACAGTTGTGCGCAACAAGGCCGACCTGACCGGCGAGGATCTGGCTCCGAGTCAGGAGCTGGGTCACGCCGTCTACCGCATCTCCGCCAAGACCGAGCTGGGGCTGCCCGCCCTGCGCGAGCACCTGAAAGCCTGCATGGGCTTCCAGGGCAACACAGAGGGGGGCTTCATGGCTCGCCGCCGCCACCTGGACGCCCTGGAGCGCGCCGCCGAGCGGCTGCTGGTGGCCAGGGAGCAGCTCGAGGTCTTCGTGGCCGGCGAGCTGGTGGCCGAGGAGCTGCGCCTGGCCCAGGAGTCCCTCAGCGAGATCACCGGCGAGTTCAGCTCGGACGATCTGCTGGGTCGCATCTTCTCCAGCTTCTGCATCGGCAAATAAGCCTGCACGGCAGGCAATGAAAAGCCCGGGATCATCCCGGGCTTTTTTTGTGCATTTTTTATCCGCAAACCTAGAGGCGGCGCAGGCACCACATGAAGTAAGCGCCCCCTAACAAGGTGGAGACCAGCCCGACCGGCACCTCCTGCGGGAACAGGATCTGCTGGCCGACCCAGTCCGCCAACACCATGAGCAGGGCCCCGCATCCCGCCGCTCCGAGCAGGTGCCAGCGCGCACGCACCAACCCCATCAGCTTGGCCATGTGGGGGGCCAGCAAACCGGCGAAGGAGAGCGGGCCTATCACCATGGTCGCACTGGCGGTGAGCACGGCCACCAGCAGCAGTATGATGAGCTGGGCGCGGTTGAGACGAATGCCGAGCGCAGTCGCCACCGCCGGCCCCATGGGCATCAGATCGAGCCAGCGGCTCACCAGCAGGCAGGCCGCCAGCATCAGCAGCGCCAGACCGGTCAGGCCATAGGCCACCGGCGGGGTGACGTAATAGGTTGAGCCGGACATCCAGGAGAGCAACTGCTGCACCCGCAGGTCGCCGTTGGCCAGGGCGATGGCCTGCAGCGGCTCGAACAGCGCCGTGATGGCGATGCCGGAGAGCAGGATCCGCTCCGGCTGGAAGCCGTTTTTGCGGTTGATCAGCACCAGCAGCAGCAGGCAGACGAAGGCTCCCAGCACGCCCCCCAGCAACATCAGGGGCAGCGGCAAGGCAGGCAGCAGCAAGGCCGTCGCTATCACCCCCATAAAGGTACCGCCGCTCACCCCCAGCAGCTCCGGGCTCGCCATGGGGTTGTTGCTGACCCGCTGCAACAGGGTGCCCGCCAGCGCTAGCAGCACGCCAGCCGCCCCAGCCGCCAACGCGCGCGGCAGGCGCCACTCCAGCTGGGCTTGCCACCTGAACCAGCTCGGCCAATGCCAGCCATCCATCCCCTGCCCAAACAGCAGGGAGGCGATCACCGCCAATACCAGCCCCATCAACAGCAGGCCAATAAGGCGAACGGGTGCGCCATGGCGTGCCACCGTCAGGTCGCTGGCGGCCTTGGGGGCGCCAGACTTGAAGGCAAGCCGAGGGATAAGCCAGAGCAGCAGCGGAGCCCCCAGCAGGGCCGTCATGGCGCCGGTCGGGATCAGCACGGGCCAGAAGCGGGTCAGAGATTGCAGCAGCAGATCGGTGGCCGCCAGCAGCAGGGCGCCCAGCACGGGGGCCCACAGCAGGCGTAAACCGAGCTGCCTCACCCCCAGCATCCGCACCATCACAGGGGCCGCCAGCCCGATGAAGCCGATCAGCCCCACTACGCTCACCACGCAGGCGGTGATGAAGACCGCGAGGCCGAGGCCGGCGAAGCGCAGCTGCTTGAGGGAGACCCCCAGGCTACGAGCGCTGGCGTCATCCAGCTCCAACACCGCCAGGGGGCGAACCAGCAGCGCCGCCAGCACAACCGCCACCAGCAACCGTGGCAGCAGGTAGAGGACGCCGCTCCAGCTGTTCTGGGCCAGGGAACCGCTGCCCCACACCAGCAGGCCCTTGAGCTCCTCCTGGAAGAAGAGCAGCAGCCCCATGCTGATGGCCGCCAGATAGAGGTTGATCACCAGGCCGGCGAATACGATAACCACAGGGTTGAGCTGGCGACGCCAGGCCAGGGCAAACACTAGTGCCATCGCAAGGCTCCCCCCCGCCATGGCGATCCACTCGCGCCCGATCAGCAGCCAGGAGGGGGCGAACAGGGTCACCATCATCAGCGCCAGCTGGGCGCCGGAGGCCACCCCCAGCGTGGTGGGGGACGCGAGGGGATTGCGCAGCACCTGCTGCATCAGGGTGCCGGCTAGCCCGAGGGCGGCACCGGCCAGCAGGCAGACCACCAGCCGCGGCAGCCAGCTGAAGTGAATGACCGCCTGGCGGGCGTCGTCCAGATTGGGCGAGAAGATGGCCTGCCACCAGGGCGCATCCGGCAACTGATGGGCCAGATCCCAACCGGCCAGCACGCCGGTAAGCAGCAGCAGGCAGAGGCCGGGGCGCAGCAGAGAGGCGGGAAGAAGGTGATTCATCGGGTGCCCCCCTTGGTGTTCACATGGGTTGCCGGATCGGAGGGTGACGCCTCTCGCAGGGCCTCACTCAACAGGTCGGCGAAGCGGCGGGCGGCCAATATGCCGCCGAAACTCCAGACGGCGGGCAGATGGAGCACCTTGCCCTGCTTCACCAGCGGTAGATGCTGCCAGAGCCCGGGCTCCTGCAGCCGCTCGCTCACCCCGACCGGGACAGGATCCACCACCACCAGTCGGGCCTCAGGCAGGGTAAGGAATTGTTCCAGACTGACCACAGAGAACCCCCAGGCATTGGTCTCCCCCTGCCAGGCGTTGTGCAGGCCGAGCCGCGCCATCACTGCCTCGAACAGGCTGTGGCGACCGAATACCCGCACGTGGCGCTCGTCGATAAACTGCACCAGCAACAAGGGTGGCAGCTCCGCCGGCAAGCTTGTCTTCATCCGGGCCAGATCCCTGTCCAGTACGGTGAGCTGGCGCTCGGCCTCGGCGGTTCTGTTCACCAGCGCGGCTATGGTCAGGGTCGCCTCGCGCAGCCGCTGCCACAGATCCGCATCGGGTTCATAGAGGGCGATGGATTGCACCGGGGCGATGCGGGACAGGGTAGGCTCCAGCGACGCCATCAGCGGGGAGATGAGGATGAGGTCGGGCTTGAGCTCGGCCAGCAGCTCGCGGTTAGGCTGCATCCGCAGGCCGATATCCACTACATCCACCGGCAGTGTCGGCTCCCCGACCCAGGCGCGATAGGACTCCACATCCCCCATGGCCAGCGGTGTCACGCCGAGGGCCAGCAGGGTTTCGGCTATGGTCCAGTCCACGGTGGCGATACGCGGAACCGTACCGTCGGCAACAGGGGCTACGGGCTGCGTCTCGGCCTGCGTCGCCAGCGACAGCAGCAGGCTGACGAGGCAGGGGACAATTTTAAGTAGACGATTCAAGAGAGGACCCCGGCTAGACGATGGCGATGGCATGGTCATGGGCCGGATGGCGAATGACCTCCATCGGGATGCCATGGTGCATGGAGTGCAGGGTCTCGCCAGTCTGCAGTGATATGGGTACAAATAAACGCATCGGGATAACAAACCTTGTCTAAACGATGGCGATGGCATGGTCATGGGCCGGATGGCGAATGACCTCCATCGGGATGCCATAGATGGCGTGCAGGGTCTCGCCAGTCATGATCTGTTCGGGCTCACCGTGGGTCAGCAGACGACCGCCGTGCAGTGCCACCAGCCGATCGCAGAAGCGGGACGCCATGTTGATGTCGTGAATGACGATGACGACCCCGAGGTTGAGCTGGCGACTGAGCTGCCTGACGAGGGTGAGCACCTCCACCTGATGAGCCACGTCCAGGGCGGCCAGCGGCTCGTCCAGCAGGATGAAGCGGCTCTCCTGGGCCAGCAGCATGGCCAGCCAGACCCGCCCCCGCTCGCCGCCGGAGAGGGTATCCACCAGCCGGTCGGCAAACCCCTCGGTATGGGTCAGCGCGATGGCCTTGTCGACCTGGCGGTGATCTTCCGCCCCCATGCGGCCCAGCAGGCCGCGCCAGGGATAGCGCCCCATCTCCACCAGCTCGCGGCCAAGCAGGTTCTCGGCGCTCGGCAGGTGCTGGGGCAGATAGGCCACCTGACGGGCGAAGTCCCGGTTGCCCCACGCCTGCAGCGGCTTGTCATCGAACAGTATCTCCCCATCACTCAGGGGTTGCTGGCGTGCCAGCAGCTTGAGCAGGGTGGATTTGCCCGAGCCGTTGTGGCCGATAAGGCCATAGACCCGGCCCTGCTCGAAACGCAGGCTGGTGGGTTGCAGCAGGGTGCGGTCGTTGACCGCGAAGCTGGCGGCTTTCATCTCAAACATGATCTGCTCCTGTGCCGGCTCTGTGCTCGACGCTCGGGTCGGTGAGCGCCATGGCTCGGCGAGCGTTCACCATAAAACCGGCAGATTTCCTCTCAAACATGATTCATTCCTGTGCTGAAAGGGGTTGGCGCTCGCCTCCCCCTTGCGGCCGGTATCAGACCGGCACCTCGCTATCCAGATGGGCGACCGCATCCCGGCTCACCTGCTCGCGCCGCTCGCCGGTCAGCTCGGTGAGCTGGCCCTGACGCATCTCCAGCAGGCGGTCCGCCAGGGAGAAATAGAGATCGTCATGGCTGATGGCGATCACCGTCTTTCCCATCTCCTTGAGGCGTGGCAACAGCACCTGATAGAAGATGCGGCGGAACTGGGGATCCTGATCCGCCGCCCACTCGTCAAACAGCATCACCTCGCGCTGCTCCGCCAGTGCCAGCAGCAGGGCGACTCGCTTGCGCTGCCCCTGGGAGAGATCGATGTTGGCAATGAAGCCCTCCTCGATGGCAAGCTTGCTGCCCATCTGCAGCCGCTCCAGCCACTCGGCCACCAGGGCCTCTTTCGGCTCGGGCCCCAGCAGGTGCTGGAACAGGTGATAGTCGGTGAAGATGGCGGAGAAGAGCGCCAGGTAGGCGTTGCGATCGGCAATGGGTTCACCATCCAGCAGGATCCGGCCAGAGACCGGCTGATAGAGCCCGGTCAGCAGCATGGCCAGGGTCGACTTGCCGGAGCCGTTGCCGCCAATGATGAAGATCTGCTCCCCACGCTCAATGGTCAGATTGATGGGCCCCACGGCGAAACCGCCCTCCCCCTGATAGTGAAAGCTCACCTCCTCCAGCTCGATGCGTTGCCAGGCACTGGGGGCCGGCGGCAGCGGGAACGCGGGCTCCGGCTCGGCCAGATTCAGGGTCGCTATCTTGTCGAACGCCACCTGGGCCGAGATCAGGGTCGGCAGGGCGCCAATGCCCTGCAGCAGCGGGGTACGCAGGAACAGCAGGGTCAGGGCGAAGGTGGCCGCCACATTGGTGTTGGCCCAGCCGAGGCCATTGGCCAGGAAGAAGACCAGGCCTATGGCCCCCAGCATCATGATGTTCGACCAGTTCACCGCGCTCAGGTGATAGGTATCGGCGCGGATGATCTCCCGGCGGTAATCCCGGGCGTTCTGCTCATAGAGCTGGTGATAGACGAAGTGGGCACGCTCGCGATTGAGCGCCAGCTCCTTGCTGCCCGCGATGATGGACTGGTAGTTCTGGTAGAGCCTGTCTTCGGCCTGACGCATCCGGGCCAGGTGGCGATAGACCCGGTTCACCAGCAGCCAGCCCACCACCATGGTCACGGTGACCCAGAGGGCGGTAACACCGAGCAGGGCGGGAGAGAGCAAGCCGAGGTAGATGATGGAACCCAGAGTGAGCACCAGCCCCTGCACCAGCTCCGGCAGGCGCACGAAGGCGATGGTGATCTGGCCTATATCGCTGGAGAGGGAGGCCAGCAGCGGCCCCTGCCCTATCTGACGAATGCGGGCGACGTCGGTGTCCAGCAGTTGCTTGAGCAGGCGGCCGCGCAACCGGTAGACGAAATGATGACCGAGGGTGGTCAGGGCCAGCTGAGAGCCGAGCGTGATCACCAGCAGCAAAAAGATAAGACCGACAAGCTGACCCAGGATCGGCAACGGATCGCCAACTGACTCGATAAGGTATTGGTTGATAAAGGCGATGACACCTATCCCGCTGACAGCACTGAGCAGGCTGAGCAGGGTAATGGCGATGAAGGGCCAACGGTATTGGCGGTAAACCAGTGACAAGAGTTCCATGACAGGCCTGTGTACAAAAAGAAGGAGGGCGGGAGCTTGAGGCTCCCGCCCGGCCTGTATTTTACCAGCGGTAGTTGACTGAGCCGACTATGCTGCGCGGCTCACCGTAGTAGCAGTAGTAGTCACAGCTCGCTACATAGGTGTCGTTCAGCAGGTTGTTGACGTTGACCTGGGCACGCCAGTTCTTGGCAAAGTCATACCCGATCATCGCATCCCACACCGTCTGGGCCGGCACCTGGGCCGAACCGTAGATGGGGGTGTAGTCCGCATTCACGGCACCTATGCCGATGCTGGAGCCGATGTAACGCACCCCGGTGCCCACTTCCAGCCCGGAGACAGGACCCTGCTGCACCTTGTAGTTGCCCCAGAAGGAGGCCTGGTGACGCGGGATCAGGCTGGCCTGGCGATCACCGTTGCCGGTGTCGTTGGTCTTGGCATCGGTGTAGGTATAAGCAGCGGTCAGACGCAGCGCCTCTGTGGCCTGCACGCTCCCTTCCAGTTCGATCCCCTGGGAGGTCACTTCACCAGCCTGGGTCTGCTGGCCGGATCCTGTAGAGACGAGCGAGTTGGTCTGTTCCAGATCGAACAGCGCCAGGTTGATGTAGCCATCGAGGAAGCTGGGGGCGTACTTGATGCCGGTCTCATACAGCTTGCCTTCCAGCGGTTTGTAGGAGTTCTTGGTGTTCGGGTCTATGCCAGGCAGCACTTCGAACGACTCCGCATAGGCGAAGTACGGGGAGAGGCCGTTGTCGGCCAGGTACATCAGGCTGCCGGAGAGCGAGAGGTTGTCGTCATACTGCTTCTCGTTCTTGCTGGTGGCTTCGCTGATGTTGTGGGTCTCCACATAGTCGAAGCGGCCGCCTGCGGTCAGCAACCAGCGATCGTCCCAGCGGATCTGATGCTGGGCGTAGAGGCCGCTCTGACCCTTGGTGTTCTTCTGATAGGTGGCGGTGGACTCGTCGAAGCCGGGGAAGCCGCTGTAATCCGGGTTCATGGTGTCGATGGACCCCATGCCGTAGTTGTCGGCCTCGACCCCTTCGTTCACGTGGCGCTGCAGATCTATCCCCATCAACAGGGTCTGCTCGGTGCTGTCCGTGTTCCAGTAACCCACCAGCTGGTTGTCCATGGTGGCACTCTTGGTGTCGCCGTCACGGTAGACCAGGCCGCGGTAGGCGGTGGTGCCTTCATAGGTCGGGAAGATATAGGTCTGGCGCAGCAGCAGATCGTTGTAGTTGAAGCGGACGTTCTGCTTGAACTCCCAGGTCTGGTTGAACTGGTGGGCCAGCTCGTAACCGGTAGATATCTGGGTGTTGCGGTTGCGATCATAATCCGGCTGACTCAGGTTGGTGGCGGGATCGATCTGGCCGCCCTCGGTATTGAGGGTGCCATAGACGGGGAAGAAGCCGTTGGTGGGCACTCCTTCGTCATGGAGGAAGCTGGCCAGCAGGGTGAGACTGGTGCGATCCGAGATGTCCAGGGTCACGCTCGGCGCCAGGTAGGCGCGCTCGTTGTAGGTGCCATCCAGCACGCCGTCGCGCTCTTTATAGAGTGCAACCATGCGATAGCGGCTGTCGTCGGTCAGATCGTCGGAGAAATCGACCCCGACCTGACGCAGATCCCGGTTCCCCAGTTGCAGATTGACCAGGCCTTGCGGGGTCGCGGTGGGGCGCTTGCTGATGGAGTTGATCACGCCGCCGGGAGGTGCCTCGCCGTAGAGGATGGAGGCCGGGCCCTTGAGCAGCTCCACGCTTTCCAGACCAAATGGCTCCGGGGTCCAGACATAGTAACCGGTGCCGAACAGGCGGTTGCCATCAAGGTACTGGGCGGCATCGAAGCCACGCACCTTGAACCAGTCGGTGTTGTTGTCGGAGCCATAGAAACCGGTGAGCACGCCGGAGCGGTAGCGCACGGACTCGTCGAGCTGCTGCACGGCGTGCTGATCCAGCTCCTCGCGGTTGACCACGGAGACGGCACGAGGGGTCTCGGCCATGGGCACCTCGACCTTCATGGCGGTGCCGGTGACCACCATGGTTTCAGCCGCCTTGGGCAGCTCTTTATCCGCTTGTTCAGCAGCCAGCACAGGCAGGCTCGCCAGCAGGCAGGAGAGCGGCAACAGCTGGGCCCCCCTCTTTCGCATCACTGCATTCTGGGTATTTTTTTGCGCAATCATATAAGTGTCTCAAATATCAATGAGTTATATTTTGGTTTCTTATTATGGGTGCCCAATGCGGCCGGTCTGCCCGACTCCTTAGGCGAATAAAGCGGCACAATGCTACTACAAGAGCCATGATCGAATCGATTCAATAATTGCTAATCATTTGCATCTCTATTGTTACCTGCTGTATCAACGGACGACTTTTCCGGTAGAAAGACTCATTCAGGAGGGTGATCAAAAGAAGGGAACACAGAGGAAGATGAAAAAAGATGGCGAGGGCGGCCTCTGCCATAAAAATCGTGAAGGATCCTTATCCCCAAGCTTTATCCATATTTATCCACATCCTTTGGCGGTAGAATCCCGGCTCTCCATTTCTTTCGATGACATCAGGATCCATTCCATGGCCAAACTCAATCTTGTCGTCGGCTCCATGCTGGGCGCCGCCGAATATGTCGCAGATCATGTCGCCAGCCTGCTGGAACAGGCGGGCCACCAGACCCGGATCCACAACCCGGCCAGCCTGGCCGAGGTGCTGGCGGAGCCGGATGCCATCCTGCTGGTGATCACTTCCACCCACGGTGCCGGCGACGTGCCCGACAATCTTCAGCCCTTCGCCAAGGATCTTGCCGACCAGCATCCTGATCTCAACGCCTTGAAATATGGGGTGATCGGGCTTGGTGACCGCAGTTATGACACCTTCTGCCAGGGTGGCAAGACGCTGGATCGGCTGCTGGCTGAGTGTGGCGCCAGCCGGATCGGGGATCGTCTGGAGATAGACGTGACTCAGCATGAGATCCCGGAAGATGCCGCCGAAGCCTGGATCCATGACTGGATGCAGATGATCGCCTGATCAGGACCCGGGAGATCCGGTAAAAAAACCTCGATCTCCCCGCTTGTCCACAAATTCCTATCCACCAGGTTATTAACAGATAGATCCGGGAGAGTTGTTCTACACGGTTACCCACAACGCCCAGGGGTAATGTGCATAACTATAGTGTTAAGCTCTGTAAAACCTATAGTTATCCATGTATGAGATCTTATCCAGTTCTGGTCTGTGTATAAAACCACTGGTTATCCCCCCGTTCACGGCCCTGGGATCCAAGCTTTTCCACAAGCTGGGATCGTCTTTAAACGGATGATCTTTATGATCAAAAAGGGCTTATCAACAGAAATCGTGGATCCTAATAAAAGATCCAGTAAAAGATCGATCTAAAGATCCTTAAGATCTACTAACGGATCCTGCATCCATACTGATCCTGAAGTAGACGTTCCCCTCAAGAGGCGAAACGGATAGAATGATCCGCCCTTCAGCCCAGGCAAATAAAGATCTTCAGGCGTGCAGATCAAGGTGATCCCCAATGCAATACCATGAACAATTTGATGTGATCGTCGTCGGTGGCGGTCATGCAGGAACCGAAGCAGCAACAGCGGCCGCCCGTATGGGTCTGAATACCCTGTTGCTGACCCACAACATCGATACGCTGGGACACATGTCCTGTAATCCGGCGATCGGCGGGATCGGCAAGGGACACCTGGTCAAGGAAGTGGATGCCCTGGGCGGGATCATGGCGCAGGCCATCGATCTTGGCGGGATCCAGTTCCGTACCCTCAACTCCTCCAAAGGGCCCGCGGTGCGAGCCACCCGTGCCCAGGCGGATCGCCTGCTCTACAAGGCCGTGGTGCGCCAGACCCTGGAGAATTACCCGAATCTGAAGATCTTCCAGCAAGCCTGTGACGATCTCGTCATGGACGGTGATCGCGTCGCCGGCGTGGTCACCCAGAGCGGGATCCGCATCAGTGGCAAGACGGTGGTGCTGACAGTCGGCACCTTCCTGAACGGTCTGATCCACATCGGGATGGAAAACTACAAGGGCGGCCGCGCCGGGGATCCTCCCTCGATCGCCCTGGCGCAGCGTCTGCGTGAGCTGCCGCTGCGCATCGATCGGCTCAAGACTGGCACACCGCCACGCATCGATGCCCGTACCGTCGATCTCTCCGTGATGCAGCAGCAGCACGGTGACGATCCTCGTCCCGTCTTCTCGTTCATCGGCAACGCCAGTCAGCACCCGCGTCAGGTGCCCTGCTACGTTACCCACACCAACGAGAAGACCCACGAGGTGATCCGCAACAACCTGGATCGCAGCCCCATGTATGCCGGGGTGATCGAGGGGATAGGCCCCCGTTACTGCCCGTCGATCGAGGACAAGATCACCCGCTTCGCCGACAAGACGGCGCACCAGATCTTCGTCGAGCCGGAAGGCCTGACCACCCACGAACTCTACCCGAACGGGATCTCCACCAGCCTGCCGTTCGACGTACAGGTGCAGATCGTCCGTTCGATCCGTGGCTTCGAGAATGCCCACATCACCCGCCCCGGCTACGCCATCGAATACGACTTCTTCGATCCGCGAGATCTCAAGGCCAACATGGAGAGCAAATGCATTCCAAACCTCTTCTTCGCCGGCCAGATCAACGGCACTACAGGCTATGAAGAGGCGGCCGCCCAGGGGCTGATGGCCGGTCTGAACGC
Source organism: Aeromonas sp. QDB31 (assembly GCF_027707605.1). Lineage (NCBI taxonomy): Bacteria > Pseudomonadati > Pseudomonadota > Gammaproteobacteria > Aeromonadales > Aeromonadaceae > Aeromonas > Aeromonas sp. QDB31. The sequence goes on from NZ_JAPCIX010000012.1 coordinate 85,322, forward strand.
CGGTCTGCGAGCCCAGGGCAAGGACGCCTGGCATCCCCGCCGGGATCAGGCCTACATGGGTGTGATGATGGACGATCTCTCCACCCTGGGTACTCGCGAGCCCTACCGCATGTTCACCAGCCGCGCCGAATACCGTCTGCTGCTGCGAGAAGACAACGCCGATCTGCGCCTGACAGCCATAGGTCGCGAGCTCGGCCTGGTGGATGACCATCGCTGGAGCCTGTTCAACACCAAGATGGAGCAGGTGGAGCAGGAGCGTCAGCGCATGCGTTCAACCTGGATCCACCCGCAGCACCCGTCGCTGGAGGCAGTCAACGCTCTGGTGAACACGCCCCTGACCCGGGAGCAGAGTCTGGAAGAGCTGCTGCGTCGCCCCGAGGTGACCTACGATGCCCTGATGGCCATTGAAGGGGTCGGCCCGGCGCTGGAAGACGCGGCCGCGGCGGATCAGGTGGAGATCCAGATCAAGTACGCCGGCTACATCGAGCGCCAGCACGACGAGGTGGAGAAGCAACTGCGCAACGAGAATACCCTGTTGCCGCTGGACATGAACTACCGCGACGTGAACGGTCTCTCCAACGAGGTGATCGCCAAGCTGAACGATGCCAAGCCGCAGACCATAGGTCAGGCCTCCCGCATCTCCGGCATCACCCCGGCGGCCATCTCCATCCTGCTGGTTCACCTGAAGAAACACGGCCTGCTGCGTAAAACCGCCTGAGGAATTCCCCGTTGGAAAACATGCTGGAAAGATTGAACGGCCTGCTCATGCAGGCCGGTATTGTTATCACCGATATCCAAAAGACCCAGTTGGTGCAGTTGGTTGAGTTGCTGCACAAGTGGAACAAGGCTTACAATCTCACCTCGGTGCGAGATCCGGACGCCATGCTGGTCAAGCACATCCTCGACAGCCTGGTGGTGAGCCCTCACCTGCACGGTGAGCGTTTCATCGATGTGGGCACAGGCCCCGGCCTGCCCGGCCTGCCATTGGCGATCATCAATCCGGACAAGCAGTTCGTGTTGCTGGACAGCCTGGGCAAGCGGATCAACTTCATCCGCCAGGTGATCCAGGAGCTGGGGTTGACCAACGTGACACCCGTCAAATCCCGGGTGGAAGAGTATCAACCCGAAGTGGGCTTCGATGGTGTACTCAGCCGGGCCTTCGCCTCGCTGGAGGACATGCTGAGCTGGTGTCACCATCTGCCGTCACCCGAAGGGAGCTTCCTTGCGCTCAAGGGACAATACCCCGAGCAGGAACTGGCACAGTTGCCTGCCAGCATTCGCCTGGTTGCCGCCCATCAATTGGTGGTGCCGGAGCTGGAAGGTGAGCGTCATCTGCTGGAATTCAAACATATCCAGCCCGAATAGGGTCGCAGTTTCATTTAGGGGACAGTGTGGGAAAAGTCATTGCCATAGCCAACCAGAAGGGTGGAGTGGGTAAAACCACCACCTGTGTGAATCTGGCCGCCTCCCTGGCCGCTACCCGGCGCAAGGTGCTGGTGATCGATCTGGATCCGCAGGGCAATGCCACCATGGGCAGCGGCGTCGACAAGTACGAAGTTGAACGCACCGCCTATGAACTGCTAATCGACGATGCACCCATCAACGAGGTGATCATCCCCGAAACCTCGGGTGGCTATCACCTCATCGCCGCCAACGCCGACGTGACCGCGGCCGAAATTCGGCTGATGGAATTCTTCGCCCGCGAGATCCGCCTGCGCAACGCCCTTGCCTCGGTACGGGACAAATACGACTACGTCTTCATCGACTGCCCGCCTTCTCTCAACATGCTGACCGTCAACGCCATGGCCGCTGCCGATTCCGTGCTGGTGCCCATGCAGTGTGAGTATTACGCGCTGGAGGGGCTCACCGCCCTGGTAGACACCATCAGCAAGCTGGCGGCCGTCGTCAACCCGGAGCTGAAGATCGAGGGGGTGCTGCGCACCATGTTCGATCATCGCAACCGGCTGGCCAATGATGTGTCCGATCAGCTGAAACAGCATTTCGGGGACAAGGTCTATCGCACCATCATCCCCCGCAACGTTAGACTGGCGGAGGCGCCGAGCTTCGGTGCCCCGGCCATGCACTATGACAAATCATCGGTGGGGGCCAAGGCCTATCTGGCCTTGGCTGGCGAGATCCTGCGTCGTCAGGAGCAGGAGTCTCAGCCGATCACCGCAGACCGAGAGAGCATATGACGCCGAAGAAACGTGGGCTGGGCAAGGGGTTGGACGCCCTGCTCAGCACCAGCACGGCCGCCCGCCAGAAACAGGTGATGAGCGACCAGCGTACCGAGCAGGCCATGGCGCCCACCAACCAGGGCGAGCTGCGCAAGCTGCCGCTGGAGTGGCTGCAGTCCGGCAAATATCAGCCACGCAAGGACATGTCCCAGGATGCGCTGGAAGACCTGGCCAACTCGATACGGGCGCAAGGCGTGATTCAGCCAATAGTGGTACGCTCCATCGGCGAGAATCGCTTCGAAATCATCGCCGGTGAACGGCGCTGGCGCGCGTCCCAGCTGGCCCGGCTCGAGGTGGTGCCCTGCCTGGTCAAGGACGTGCCCGACGAGGCTGCGGTGGCCATCGCGCTGATTGAGAATATCCAGCGCGAGGATCTCAACGCCATCGAAGAGGCGGTGGCCCTGCAGCGACTGCTGACCGAGTTCGAGCTGACCCACCAGCAGGTGGCCGAAGCGGTGGGCAAGTCCCGCACCACGGTGACCAACCTGCTGCGCCTCAATCAACTCAACGAGGACGTGAAGCGCTTCGTCGAGCACGGGGATCTCGACATGGGTCACGCCCGGGCCCTGCTGGCCCTGAGCGGCCCAGCCCAGTCCGAACTGGCCAAGCTGGTTGCCCAGAAGGGGCTGACGGTGCGAGATACCGAGAAACTGGTGCAGAAAACGCTGGAACCGGCAAAAACCAAGGTCGAACCCGTCCGTGATCCCCAGTTTGGTTACCTCGAGCGCCAGATTTCAGAAAAAATTGGCAATCAGGTACAGCTTCAGCCGGGCAAGAAGGATAGCGGCAAGTTAGTAATAAGTTACGATAACTTGGCAGATTTGGACCGGGTATTGGGCTATTTTGGTCTGTCAGAATCGTGATTTTTACGCTTTTTGTAGTAATAAAACATCCATTCCTTTCGATATGAACATAACCTTAATTTCGCGCGGAAAGCCGCAAAAATTAAGGATTTTTGCCATGTTGCAATAGCCGTCTTCACGGGTATAATTTGACCGGCTTTTCGAGCTGTGAACCTGGGGTCTTCGGATCCCGATTTTTTACAGTTCTGTAATGTTCAGGGGTAGGTTGGTGAAACAGAAAGTAGCCTTGGAAGGTTTGACGCTGGCCTTGGCTATGCTCGTTTGTCAGCTCGTCCTGATCCTGGCGATCAGTTCCGTCTGGTTTTATCAGACCGGGGCGTTTGCCGGACGTTCTTCCTTCTTTGGGGGAGGAATGTACTGGGTTCCTCAAGCCCTGTTCACACTCTGGGTTCTGCGCCGCAAGGTGACGAAAGAGAGCGTGGGCCTGGTCTTGCGGGACTTTTATGGTGGGGCAGGGATTAAGCTCATTACTACAACAGGACTTTTCGCCCTGATGTTTGGCTCCGGGATCGAGGTCGACACCGTCTCGTTCTTCGCCACTTATATCCTCGCCCTCGTTGTACAGTGGATAGTTTCATTCACGCTTAACAACCACTATTAGGAAAACTCATGTCTGCAACCGGAGAAGTCCTGACTCCTCAGGGATATATCTCCCACCACCTGACCCACCTGCAAGTCGGGTCCGGGTTCTGGACGGTGAATATCGATTCCATGATATTTTCCGTCTTGCTAGGCGCCCTGTTTATCTGGTCGTTCCGCCGCGTAGCCGTCAAGGCCACCAGCGGTGTGCCCGGTAAGCTGCAGTGCTTTGTGGAGATGCTGGTCGAGTTTGTGAATGGTAACGTCAAAGACATCTTCCATGGTCGGAACCCGGTCATCGCACCGCTGGGACTGACAGTGTTTGTCTGGATCTTCCTGATGAACTTCATGGATTTGATCCCCGTTGACTTTATCCCTCACGCTGCACAGTTGATGGGTGTTCCCTATCTGCGTGTGGTTCCCTCTGCTGACGTTAACATCACCATGTCCATGGCTTTGGGCGTGTTCTTCTTGATCCTGTACTACAGCATCAAGGTCAAGGGTATCAGCGGATTTGTGAAGGAGCTGACGCTTCAGCCTTTCAACCATCCCGCTGCCATCCCGGTTAACTTCATCCTTGAAACCGTCACGTTGATTTCCAAGCCTGTTTCATTGGGTCTGCGACTGTTCGGCAACATGTATGCTGGCGAACTGATCTTTATCCTGATTGCGGGTTTGTTACCCTGGTGGTCACAGTGGATCCTGTCCGTGCCTTGGGCAATTTTCCACATCCTGATCATCACTTTGCAGGCGTTTATCTTCATGGTTCTGACCATCGTCTATCTGTCGATGGCGCAAGAAGACCATGGTTGATGCAACTCAAATAATCCTTTTTATACAATCAATTACATCTAAATAAATGGAGATCCTCATGGAAAACTTGAACATGGACCTGCTGTACATCGCTGCTGCAATGATGATGGGTCTGGCGGCTATCGGCGCCTCCATCGGTATCGGTATCCTGGGTGGCAAGTTCCTGGAAGGTGCTGCTCGTCAACCGGACCTGATCCCTGTTCTGCGTACCCAGTTCTTCATCGTCATGGGTCTGGTGGATGCGATCCCGATGATCGCCGTTGGTCTGGGTCTGTATGTGATGTTTGCGGTTGCTGGCTAAGTCTCTACGACTCCCCAGGCATAACCCATTAACTAACTTAAGAGGACATAGGCTGTGAATATCAACGCCACCCTCCTCGGCCAAGCAATTGCTTTTTTCTTCTTCGTAGTGTTTTGCATGAAGTACGTATGGCCGCCGTTGATCGCTGCCATCGAAGCCCGTCAGAAAGAAATTGCTGATGGTCTCTCTTCTGCCGAGCGTGCCAAGAAAGATCTGGATTTGGCCAAGGCCAACGCCACCGATCAGCTGAAAGAAGCCAAGCACCAGGCTGCCGAAATCATCGATCAAGCCAACAAACGCAAGGCCCAGATCATTGATGAAGCCGCTGTCGGAGCTCAAGCAGAGCGGGAAAAAATCCTGGCTCAGGGCCGTGCAGAGATCGAAGCTGAACGTCATCGTGCCAAAGAAGAACTGCGCAAGCAGGTTGCTGCTCTTGCCATCGCGGGTGCAGAGAAGATCCTGGCACGCCAAATCGACCAGGCTGCCAACAGCGACATCGTCGACAAACTGGTAGCAGAACTGTAACGGGAACGGGGCTATGTCTGAACTGACTACAATCGCTCGCCCCTACGCCAAGGCTGCTTTCGAGTTTGCCGTTGAGCACAAGGCGGTTGACCAATGGCTGGAGATGCTCGGTTTCGCCGCACAAGTGGCCGAGAACGAGACCATCCATAACCTGGTAAACGGCTCCGTGGCCGCCGAAGAACTGGCAAACCTGTTTGTCGGTGTCTGCGGTGAGCAGCTCAACGAGCATGGTCAGAACCTGATCCGGGTGATGGCTGAGAATGGTCGCTTGGGTGTGCTGCCGGCTGTCGTTGCTGAATATGTCGCGCTCAAGGCTGAACTGGACAAAGAAGTTCAGGCTGACGTGATTTCGGCGATCGAACTGACCGACCAGCAGAAGGCCGCTATTCAGGCTTCTCTGGAACAACGTCTCGCGCGCAAAGTGAAGCTGAATTGCAGCACAGATGCGTCCTTGATGGCCGGGGTGCTCATCAAGGCCGGTGATCTGGTTATCGACGGCACGGTCCGCGGTAAGCTGGATCGCATGGCCGACGCGCTGCAATCTTGATTGGGGTATTAGAGCATGCAACTGAATTCCACTGAAATCGCCGAGCTGATCAAGCAGCGCATTGCGCAGTTTGATGTCAAAAGCGAAGCGCGTAACGAAGGTACCATCGTCTCTGTGAGCGACGGTATCATTCGTATCCACGGTCTGGCCGATGCCATGCAGGGTGAAATGATCGAGCTGCCGGGTAACCGCTTTGCTCTGGCATTGAACCTGGAGCGTGACTCCGTTGGTGCCGTTGTCATGGGTCCCTATGCCAACCTGGCTGAAGGGATGAAAGTAAAAGGTACCGGCCGTATTCTGGAAGTGCCGGTCGGTCGTGGTCTGTTGGGCCGGGTGGTCAACACCCTGGGTCAGCCGATCGACGGTAAGGGTCCGGTAGACAACGACGGCTACTCGCCGATCGAAGTCATTGCCCCGGGCGTTATCGAGCGTAAGTCTGTTGACCAGCCAGTCCAGACCGGTCTGAAAGCCATCGATGCCATGATCCCTATCGGTCGTGGCCAGCGTGAGCTGATCATCGGTGACCGTCAGGTTGGTAAGACCGCCATCGCGATCGACACCATCATCAACCAGAAAGACTCCGGCATTAAGTGCGTCTACGTTGCGATTGGCCAGAAGGCCTCTACCATCGCCAACGTGGTGCGCAAGCTGGAAGAGCACGGCGCCCTGGCCAACACCATAGTGGTTGTCGCCTCCGCCTCCGAAGCCGCTGCCCTGCAGTACCTGGCTCCTTATGCCGGTTGCTCCATGGGTGAGTACTTCCGTGACCGCGGTGAAGACGCGCTGATCATCTATGATGACCTGTCCAAGCAGGCCGTAGCTTATCGCCAGATCTCCCTGCTGCTGCGCCGTCCGCCAGGACGTGAAGCTTACCCGGGCGATGTCTTCTATCTGCACTCCCGTCTGCTGGAGCGTGCTTCCCGCGTCAACGTCGAGTACGTCGAGAAGTTCACCAAGGGTGCCGTGACTGGCCAGACCGGTTCTCTGACCGCGCTGCCGATCATCGAAACCCAGGCCGGCGACGTGTCTGCGTTCGTTCCGACCAACGTGATCTCCATCACCGATGGCCAGATCTTCCTGACCACTCAGCTGTTCAACTCCGGTATTCGTCCGGCGGTTGACCCGGGTATCTCCGTATCCCGTGTGGGCGGTGCCGCTCAGACCAAGATCGTCAAGAAGCTGTCCGGTGGTATCCGTACCGCGCTGGCCCAGTATCGTGAACTGGCGGCCTTCGCCCAGTTCTCTTCCGATCTGGACGATGCGACTCGCAAGCAGCTGGATCATGGTCAGAAAGTGACCGAGCTGATGAAGCAGAAGCAGTACTCTCCGATGAGCGTGGCTCACCAGTCTCTGGTGCTGTTCGCCGCCGAGAAGGGCTACCTCGCCGATGTCGAACTGAGCAAGATCGTCGACTTCGAAGCCGCTCTGCTCTCTTACGCCAATACCCAGCATGCTGAGCTGATGGCTGAAATCAATGCCAAGGCCGACTACAACGACGCGATCGTTGGCAAGCTGACTGCGTTGCTGGATAGCTTCAAGGCAACCCAGACCTGGTAAGCGTGTGTGGCAGCGCAAGCTGCCACCTGATGGAGAGAAGAGATGGCCGGCGCAAAAGAGATACGTAACAAGATCGGGAGTGTGAAGAACACTCAGAAGATCACCAGCGCTATGGAAATGGTGGCAGCCAGCAAGATGCGCCGTGCGCAGGAACGCATGTCTGCCAGCCGTCCGTACGCTGAAACCATGCGCAAGGTGATCGGCCATATCGCTCAGGGGAACTTGGAATACAAGCACCCCTACCTCATCGAACGTGAGGTCAAGCGAGTGGGTTACATCGTCGTCTCCACCGACCGTGGCCTGTGTGGCGGCCTGAACATCAACCTGTTCAAAGCTGCCCTCAACGATATGAAGCAATGGAGCGCGAAAGGTGCCAAGGTTGACCTGGCACTGATCGGTAGCAAGGCCTCCAACTTCTTTGAACGGCACGGCGCCAAGGTGAAAGCCCACGTCTCCGGACTGGGTGATAACCCGAGCGTCAATGACCTGATTGGTTCAGTCAAGGTCATGCTGAAGGCTTACGACAACGGTGAGATTGACAGGCTGTACCTGGTGTACAACAAGTTCGTCAACACCATGGTTCAGCAACCAAAAGTCGATCAACTGCTGCCTTTGCCCGTAACAGAAGACAGCAAGCTCGCCAAGAAACACCACTGGGATTACCTCTATGAGCCTGATCCCAAGCAGCTGCTGGATACCCTGTTGATTCGCTACGTCGAATCCCAGGTGTACCAGGGTGTGGTAGAAAACTTGGCAAGTGAACAGGCAGCCCGAATGGTTGCCATGCAAGCCGCGACTGACAACGCCGGCAACCTGATTAACGATCTGCAACTGGTGTACAACAAGGCCCGTCAGGCCAGTATTACCCAGGAACTGACAGAGATCGTATCCGGTGCTGCTGCGGTGTAAGGCAAGGGTTATCAAAGGTTTAGAGGATTTGACATGAGTAACGGTTTCATCGTCCAAATCATCGGCGCTGTAGTGGACATCGAGTTCCCGCAGAATGCCGTGCCCCAGGTGTACGATGCACTGAAAGTCATCAGCGAAGGCCAAGGCCAGGGTCTGGTACTGGAAGTTCAGCAACAGATCGGCGGCGGCGTCGTTCGTTGCATCACCATGGGCTCCTCCGACGGTCTGCGTCGTGGGTTGGAAGTAGTTAACAGCGGCAAGGCCATCCAGGTACCGGTTGGTACCTCGACCCTGGGTCGTATCATGAACGTACTGGGCGAGCCCATCGACGAGAAGGGTCCGATCGGCGAAGAAGAGCGTTGGTCCATCCACCGCGAAGCTCCCAGCTACGAAGATCAGTCCAACAGCGCCGAGCTGCTGGAGACCGGCATCAAGGTTATCGACCTGGTTTGCCCGTTCGCCAAGGGTGGTAAGGTCGGTCTGTTCGGTGGTGCCGGTGTAGGCAAGACCGTCAACATGATGGAGCTGATCCGTAACATCGCGATCGAACACAGTGGTTACTCTGTATTCGCCGGTGTGGGTGAGCGTACCCGTGAGGGTAACGACTTCTACCACGAGATGATGGAGTCCAACGTACTGGACAAAGTATCTCTGGTTTACGGTCAGATGAACGAGCCGCCCGGAAACCGTCTGCGCGTCGCGCTGACCGGTCTGACCATGGCAGAGAAGTTCCGTGACGAGGGTCGTGACGTGCTGTTCTTCGTGGACAACATCTACCGTTACACCCTGGCCGGTACCGAAGTATCCGCACTGCTGGGCCGTATGCCTTCTGCAGTAGGTTACCAGCCGACCCTGGCCGAGGAGATGGGTGTTCTGCAAGAACGTATCACCTCCACCAAGACCGGTTCCATCACCTCAGTCCAGGCCGTTTACGTGCCTGCGGATGACTTGACCGACCCGTCTCCGGCGACCACCTTCGCCCACCTGGATGCGACCATCGTTCTGTCCCGTCAGATCGCGGCACTGGGTATCTACCCGGCCGTTGACCCGCTGGACTCCACCTCCCGTCAGCTGGATCCGCTGGTGGTAGGCAAGGATCACTACGAGACCGCTCGTGGTGTGCAGATCGTGCTGCAGCGCTACAAGGAGCTGAAGGACATCATCGCCATCCTGGGTATGGATGAACTGTCAGAAGAAGACAAACTGACCGTATCCCGTGCCCGTAAGATCGAGCGTTTCCTGTCCCAGCCGTTCTTCGTGGCCGAAGTATTTACCGGTTCTTCAGGTAAGTACGTGCCGCTGAAAGAGACCATTCGCGGTTTCCAGGGCATCCTGAAAGGCGAGTATGACGATCTGCCCGAGCAGGCGTTCTACATGGTTGGCGGTATCGACGAAGTCGTCGAGAAAGCCAAGAAACTGTAAGCCTCGATAGGAGGGCCCATGGCTGAGATGATCTCATTTCACCTGGATGTAGTGAGCGCCGAAGGGAAACTGTTTTCCGGTCGTGTGCAATCTGCCCAGGTAACAGGCTCCGAGGGTGAGCTGGGTCTCCGCCACGGTCATGCTCCGTTGCTGACTGCCATCAAGCCGGGCCTGGTCCGCTTGATCAAGCAAAATGGTAGCGAAGAGGTGCTGTACATCTCCGGCGGCATGCTGGAAGTACAACCCGAAGCCGTGACCGTGCTGGCCGATACCGCCATTCGTGCCGATGACCTGGATGAGGCGAAAGCCCAGGAAGCCAAGCGTCGTGCCGAAGAGCGGATCAGCAGCTCCCATGGTGATATCGACTATGCTCAGGCATCTGCCGAGCTGGCCAAAGCAATGGCCCAGCTGCGGGTTATCGATATCGTCAAAAAGAATTACCGCTAATCACGGTGATGTAAAAAGCGACCTTCGGGTCGCTTTTTTTTTGCCCGTTGGATAGACTCCGCCGGGTATTTCCTCATGTTTCAAAGGCTGGCTATGTCTCTCAACGTCGTGATCCTGGCTGCGGGTAAAGGTACTCGCATGCGTTCCGTTCTGCCCAAGGTGCTGCACCCCGTCGCCAACAAACCCATGGTGTCCCATGTGATCGACACCGCCCGCCAGATAGGTGCCGAGCAACTGCACCTGGTCTATGGCCACGGTGCCGAGCTGCTCAAGGAGCGGATCGCCGCCCCGGATCTCAACTGGGTACTGCAGGCGCAGCAACTGGGCACCGGCCATGCCGTCGCCCAGGCGATCCCGTTCTGGCAGGATGAGGATGATGTGCTGGTGCTCTACGGCGATACCCCGCTGATCCAACCCGAGACCCTGCAACGGCTGCTGGCCGCCAAGGCCGACGACGGCATGGCGCTGCTGACCGTGGTGCTGGACAACCCCACCGGCTACGGCCGCATAGTGCGGGAAAACGGCCAGGTGGTCGGCATCGTCGAGCAGAAGGATGCCAACGCCGAACAGCTCGCCATCCGCGAGGTGAATACCGGCGTGCTGGTGGCCAATGGCGCCCAGCTGAGCGGCTGGCTGTCCCGTCTGGACAACAAGAACGCCCAGGGGGAGTTCTATCTCACCGACGTGATCGCCATGGCCCATGGGGATGGCTGCCCCATTGCCGCCGTCCACCCGGACAGCGCCATGGAGGTGGAAGGGGCCAACAACCGGGTCCAGCTGGCGGCCCTCGAGCGCAGCTATCAGCAGATGCAGGCCGAGAAGCTGATGATCGCCGGGGTCACCCTGATCGATCCGGCCCGCTTCGATCTGCGCGGCACCCTGGAGATCGGTGAGGAGGTGGTGATCGACGTCAACGTCATCATCGAGGGCAAGGTCAAGCTCGGCAACCATGTGCGCATAGGTGCTGGCGCTGTGCTGAAGGATTGCGAGATTGGCGATCACAGCGAGGTGAAACCCTACTCCGTTATCGAGGGTGCCCTGGTGGCCGATCAATGTTCGGTCGGCCCCTTCGCCCGTCTGCGCCCGGGTGCTGTGCTGGAGCAGGATGCCCACGTCGGCAACTTCGTCGAGATGAAGAAATCCCGTCTGGGGGTTGGCTCCAAGTGTGGTCATCTGACCTACCTGGGGGATGCGGACATCGGCGCCAAGGTGAATATCGGCGCCGGTACCATCACCTGCAACTACGATGGGGTGAACAAGTTCCAGACCATCATCGAGGATGACGTCTTCGTCGGCTCCGATACCCAGCTGGTGGCGCCGGTGCGCATCGGCAAGGGTGCGACTCTGGGGGCGGGTTCAACCATCACCAAGGATGTGGCCGAGCACGAGCTGGTGATTACCCGGGTGCCCCAGCGCCACATCAAGAACTGGGCTCGCCCGGTCAAGAAGAAGTGATGCCCGATCAATGAAATAAAACCGGCGCCCTCAGGGCGCCGGTTTTGTTTTCAGCTCTCCTGATTCGGGGTTGGGGAAGGGGGCGGGTTACCCATCACCCCATACCAGTCCAGCTTGCGGGTCAGCATCATGATCAGTGCCAATATGGTGAACAGCAGCAGGGCGCCGAGCAGCAGGGCTATCTCCTCGGCTTGCAGCAGCCCGAACAGGATGGCGTAGACCAGCCCGAGCAGGGCCGCGAAGCCGAGGCCCTGACGCGGCCCCCCCAGCACATGGCTGAGGTAGAAGCCGTTGAGCGACACGCTGGCGAGGCTGGCGACCAGATAAGCCCAGCCAAAGCCGAGGTGCTCGGTCAGCGCCAGCAACACCAGATAGAAGATGGCCAGACCCATGCCCACCAGGGCGTACTGGATCGGATGCACCCGCAGCCCCCTGAGCAGCTCGAACATGAAGAAGCTGAGGAAGGTGAGGCCGATGAACAGCAGGGCGTACTTGGCGGCCCGCTCGTTCAGCTGATAGTGATCCACCGGCTGCACCAGGCTGACGCTGAAGGTCGGCAACTCGCTCCCGGCTCCCTTCATCATGCGGGTGAAGCGCCGTTCCATGTCGGTGGCAAACCAGCTGGTCTGCCAGCTGGCGTCGAACCCATGATCGTTCAGGGTGCGGTTGCCGGGCAGAAAATCGCCGATGAAGTTGGGATGAGGCCAGTTGCCACTCAGGTTGAACCTGCTGTCCTGGCCGATCGGCACCACCTCGAGTGCGTTCATGCCCTGCAGGTTCAGCTCGATGTGAAAGCGGCCATCTTCCCCGGGCAGGCTGTCGAGCGGAGCATGGATGCCGGCCAGACCGTCTCCCAGCAGGGCGCCGGGGGTGAACTGAATGCGCCGCTCCCCCAGTTGCAGCTCGGGCACGCTGCTGATGCCGCGGGCATCGGACAGCACCAGGCTGAGGTAGGGCTTGCCAGGGATCAGGGCAGGATCCGCGGCGTCGAAGCTCAGGTCCGGGTTGCCGGCAACCAGTGCCTTGTCGGCCAGGCTGGCCGGCAAGTGGCCAGAGAGGGAGAGCCGGCCTTGATAGACCTGGGCCTGATAGATGCCGAGCTTGCGCGGGGTGACCTCCATGCTGGCCCGCACATCCAGCCTGTCCGGCAACAGGTAGCGATAGACCCGCTCCTCGCGCACGAAGCGCTTGCCATCCTGCTCGACGGTGACGGCCCGGGTATAGGGTTGCACCAGCACAGGCCCCAGCAAGCGCTGTGGCCCGCTGCTGCTGGCCATGATGCTGTGGATGGCCTGGCTGCGGTAAGCCTGGCGCTCCCGGTTCAGATCCATGATGGCGTGAACCGGGATCATCAGCAGCAGGCAGAGCAACAGCAGCAGGGCGATCTTGTGGGTGATTATCTGTTTGACCATGGCGCATCTCCTTGTTGGTGAACGGGAGTGTGCCCTGGTCGGGTGAAGCGGGGATGGGGCCCTGTGAAGTGGGGGTGAAGGGGATAAAAAAACCGGCGCCTTGCGCCGGTCTTGGCATCACAGCTTCTCCAGCTGTTCTGGCAGTGCGGCAAACACCTCTTCCCTGGCCCTGAGGGAGGCAAACTGCTTGCCAGGCTTCTGGATGACGGTGTGGACGAAGATGAGCTTCTGATCCTGCTTGCTGGCCCAGCCGACGAACCAGCCGATCTGCTGATCCCGGTCGAGGCTGCCATCCAGCAGTTTGGGGTAGCCCATGCCGGTCTTGCCATGGATCTGCCAGCCATCGATGTCGGGCTGACGCAGGATATTGGCCGTGTGCTGCAGTGTCTGGGCGGAGACCGGCAGCTTGCCGCTCACCAGCTTGCCGAGAAAGCGTGCCTGCTCCTGGGGGCTGATGGCAAGGCTGGAACTGAGCCAGGCCTGGGTCAGGCCGTCATGTTTGCCAGGGTTGCCCGAGAGATCCCGGTTGCCGTAGTCGAAGCGGTCCACGTATTGCTGGAAGCGCGCCGCCCCCAGCCACTCGGTGAGGCGTTGGGAGTACCAGATCACCGAATAGGTCATCCAACGGCTCGGGGTGGTGGTCTGCTTCCATTCCGGCAGGAAGTCAGGGTCACCGGCTTTGAATGGCAGAGCTGGCAGTTGCTCATCCACCAGGAAGCCGCTGTCATAGCCCATCAGCGCCAGCGGGATCTTGAAGGTGGAGGCGGGAGGCAGCTGGCTGGCGCAGTCACCCTGGGCACTGAAGGGCTTGCCGCTGCCATCGGCGAACAGCAGGCAGCCGGTGGCGGCGCTGGCGGGCAGGGAGCAGAAGAGACCGGCGGCAAGCAGGCTGGATAACAGAATGCGGGACATGAACATCTCCTTGATTCATCAGAACGCGGGTAGACGGGTCCGGGCAGGACCCTATCCGAGGAGGCGCAGCTTAGCCCGGCTCTGTGTGTTCAGTGTGAAGTCTTCTGGCCGGCAGGCAGCCAGAGCTCGGCCAGCACGCCGCCTTCCGGCTGGTTGCCCAGGGTCAACCGACCGCCGTGCTGGCGGGCCACCTCGGCGGCAAAGCTGAGCCCCAGGCCGCTGCTCTTGCCCTTGTCGGGCCTGGGCAGGGAGTAGAAGCGCTCGAAGATGCGTGGCAGCGCGTAGTCCGGAATACCTGGCCCCTGATCCCGTACCCGGAAGCAGTACCCCCCCTCCTCCATGGCGCCGCTCAGCCGGATGTGACCCCCGGCGGGTGAGAAGTCGAGAGCGTTGTCCAGCAGGTTGCCCAGCGCCTGCTCCACCAGCAGGGGATCCCACTTCTGCCTGGGGGCGTCGGCTAGCTCTGCCCCCAGGGCCACCTGACGACGGACAGCGACTATCTGGCGGGCATCGAGCGCCCGCCTGCCCAGCGTGGCAGGGGCTGTGGCCTGTCTGTCCAGCCCCGGCCCCGATTCGAGGCGCGCGAGCTGCAGCATACGCTCGATCAGCTGCTGCATGCGGGCCGTCTCCAGATTGATGTTGCCAATAAAGCGCCGCGCCACCTCGGGTGGCGGTGCCTCGGCGAGGATCTCCCCTGCCCCGCGGATGGCGGCCAGCGGGCTTTTGAGCTCGTGGGTCAGGCTGTGCACATAGGCTTCGATATAGGCCTTGCCATCCAGCTGGCGGCGCATGGTCTCGAGGGATCGACCGAGCCGGTCCAGCTCGGGGCTGTGGAGCCTTGGCAGGCTGGCGGGCTGGCCCTGGCTGACCGCATCGGCGTAGTGCACCAGCTTGCCGATGGCGCGGTTGAGCCACCACACCAGCAGGGTGCCGATGAGCAATGAGATGAACAGCAGCAGGGCGGCCCCCTGCAATAGCTGGTGCTCGCTGCGCTCTATCATGGGCAGCAGGGTGCGGTTGGGCTTGGCAACCGTGAGAGAGCCCAGGATCTCCTCCCCCTCGCGCAGGGGGGCGGCAACGTGCATCACCGAGCTGGCGGGATCGTCCGGATCGCTGCGGGTGCTACGGGCGCCGTATTCGCCGCGCAAGGTGCGGTAGACGTCGTTCCAGCGCGAATAGTCCTTGCCCAGATCCACCCCGTCCGAGTCATAGACCACCTTGCCTTTAGCGTCGACCACATAGATGCGGTACTCCGCCTGCTGTTTGAGGTGTCCGTCGATCAGGGCGTTGATGGGGCTCTGGTTGAGGCGGGAGAAGGCGCTGGCCAGCCGGCCATCCGCCATCTTCCCCTCCTGCAGATCGTCCAGGGCCAGGGGGGCCAGCAACTGGGCCATGTCCACCAGGGTATCCTCGGTGGCGCTGCGCACCCCGGGTTTGATCTCCTCGACGAAGATCTCCAGCACGAACCAGGCGGCCAGGGCGAAGATGAGCACCAGGCCGCACAGCAGTTGCAATCCGATTCTCATCTCATCCCCCGGCCGGTGCCCGGCAACCCTGAGTTCATGCCAATTCCAGGCTGTAGCCCAGCCCGCGGTGGGTCAGGATCAGATTGGCCTCGGAGTCCCGCTCCCGCAGCTTGGCGCGCAGGGTCTTGATGTGGGTGTCGACGGTGCGATCCAGGCTCTCTTCGGCCCCGCTCCACACCAGATCCATCAGCTGCTGGCGGGAGTAGACCCGGCCCGGCGCCTGCATGAGAGTCTTGAGCAGCAGGTATTCGTAGCGGGTGAGGGTGAGAGGCTGACCGTGGAAGCAGATGCGGGCCCGCTCCTCGTCCAGTGCCAGCAGAGCGCTGGGCTGGGGGGCGCTCGGCTGGCTGCGGCGCAGTATCACCCTCACCCTGGCGCACACTTCCCGCGGCGAGAACGGCTTGGCCACGTAGTCGTCGGCCCCTATCTCCAGCCCGATCAACCTGTCTATCTCCTCGCTGCGGGCGGTGAGAAACATCAGGGGAGTGTCGGTCAGGGCCCGCACCTGCTTGCACAGCTCGAAGCCGCTGATGTCCGGCAACCCCACATCCAGGATCAGAAAATCCGGGCGCGACCGTTCCAGTCGCGCCAGCAACGGCTGCCCGAGGGGAAACCACTCCACCTCGAAACCATCGGTCTGCAGGGCATAGATCAGGGTGTCGGCGATGCTGGCCTCATCTTCCACCAGCCAGATGACTCGTTTTTGCATGGCGTCCTCGTCACAAATCGGCCTGACCATTCTGGCATCGAACCAAATCGGATCCTATTTGCCGTTTGATTTTTCCCAAAAAGGTATTAATATTTCGCCACTCTTTCGAATCGAAACTTTAAGATGACCAAACGCAACACTCAACAGCGCCGTCACACCATAGTGACCCTGGTGCAGGAACAGGGCGAAGTCAGTGTCGATGCCCTGGCCAAGCACTTCTCCACCTCGGAAGTGACCATCCGCAAGGATCTGGCCGTGCTGGAGACTGGCGGTCTGTTGCTGCGTCGTTACGGTGGTGCCGTGCCCCTGCCGAGCGAGATGGTGGTGGACAGCAATCCGGATCAAGTTTCGAAACGAAAGCTGGCCATCGCCCGTGCCGCCGCCGAGCGCATCCGCGATCACAACCGCGTCATCATCGACAGCGGCAGCACCACCAGCGCCATGATCCCCATGCTGGGCAGCAAGCGCGGGCTCATCGTGATGACCAACTCCCTCAACGTGGCCGGCGCCCTGCGCGAGCTGGAAAACGAGCCTACCTTGTTGATGACCGGCGGCACCTGGGATCCCCACTCCGAATCCTTCCAGGGGCAGGTGGCGGAGCAGGTGCTGCGCTCCTATGACTTCGACCAACTGTTCATCGGCGCCGACGGCATAGACCCGGAGCGGGGTACCACCACCTTCAACGAGCTGGTGGGCCTCTCCAGGGTGATGGCCGAGGTGTCCCGCGAGGTCATCGTCATGGTCGAGTCGGAGAAGATTGGCCGCAAGATCCCCAATCTCGAACTGCCCTGGTCGAGCATCCATACCCTGGTGACCGACGAGGGGCTGGCCAGCGAGGCCAGAGCACAGATCCAGGCCAGGGGGATCGCGCTGATTTGTGCTCCCGTGGCGGTTTAACCCAAACATCCAACTATCCAAACGAATTTCCGTTTTTACCTCTTGAGGAGAAGTCTATGTGTGGCATCGTCGGGGCCGTCGCCCAACGTGATGTGGCTGAAATCCTGGTAGAAGGCCTGCGCCGTCTGGAATACCGCGGCTATGACTCCGCCGGTGTGGCGGTGTTCAGCGCCGATCGGCCGCTGCAGCGAGTGCGCCGCCTCGGCAAGGTGGCCGAGCTGGCCAAGGCGCTGGAAGAGCAGTCCGTCCATGGCGGCACCGGCATTGCCCACACCCGCTGGGCGACCCACGGCGAGCCCTCCGAGCGCAATGCGCACCCCCACGTCTCCGAGCACATAGTCGTAGTGCACAACGGCATCATAGAGAACCACGAAGAGCTGCGCAGCCAGCTGCAAGGCATGGGCTACGAGTTCAGTTCCGACACCGACACCGAGGTGATCGCCCACCTGGTTCACCACGAGCTGAAATCCGCCCCCAGCCTGCTGGCGGCCATGCAAGTCACGGTGAAGCAGTTGCGCGGTGCCTATGGCACAGTGGTGATGGACAGCCGTGACGACAGCCGCGTGGTGGTAGCCCGTTCCGGCTCCCCCCTGGTGATTGGCCGCGGCATCGGCGAGAACTTCATCGCCTCCGACCAGATGGCCCTGCTGCCGGTGACCCGCCGCTTCATCTTCCTTGAAGAGGGAGACGTGGCCGAGGTGACCCGTCGCGACGTGCACGTCTTCGATACCAATGGCAACGCCGTGGTACGCGAGGAACTGGAGTCCGAGCTCTCCCACGACGCAGGTGACAAGGGCGAGTACCGCCACTACATGCTCAAAGAGATCTACGAGCAGCCCAAGGCCATCACCAACACATTGGAAGGCCGTCTGGGCAACGATCACGTGGTGGTCGAGTCGTTCGGCAACGGCGCCCGTGCTATTTTCGACAAGGTGGAGCACGTCCAGATCGTGGCTTGCGGCACCTCCTACAACTCCGGCATGGTTGCCCGCTACTGGTTTGAAGAGATAGCCGGCGTCTCCTGCGACGTGGAGATTGCCTCCGAGTTCCGCTATCGCAAGTCCGTCGTGCGCCCCAACAGCCTGCTGGTGACCCTGTCCCAGAGCGGCGAGACCGCAGACACCCTGGCGGCCCTGCGCCTGGCCAAGGAGTCCGGCTACATGAGCTCCCTGGCCATCTGCAACGTGCCGGGCTCCTCCCTGGTGCGCGAATCCGACCTGGCCTTCATGACCCGGGCCGGTGCCGAGATTGGCGTCGCCTCCACCAAGGCCTTCACCACCCAGCTGGCCGGCCTGCTGATGCTGGTGGCCTCCGTCGGTCACTGTCGCGGCAACCTGAGCGCCGCCGCCGAGGCCGAGCTGGTCAAGGCGCTGCAAGCCCTGCCGCTACGCATCAAGGAGAGCCTGGCGCTGGCCAAGGATATTGAAGCCCTGGCCGAAGAGTTTGCCGACAAGCACCACAGCCTGTTCCTCGGCCGTGGCAGCCAGTACCCCATCGCCATGGAGGGGGCGCTCAAACTCAAGGAGATCTCCTACATCCACGCCGAGGCCTATGCCGCAGGTGAGCTCAAGCACGGCCCGCTGGCACTGATCGATGCCGAGATGCCCATCATCGTCGTGGCGCCGAACAACGATCTGCTGGAGAAGCTCAAGTCCAACGTGGAAGAGGTGCGCGCCCGTGGCGGTATCCTCTATGTGTTCGCCGATGCGGACGCTGGCTTCAAGAGCGACGAGACCATGCGGGTGATGAGCCTGAATCACGTGGAAGAGATGATTGCCCCCATCGTCTATACGGTGCCGTTGCAACTGCTCTCCTACCACGTCGCCCTCATCAAGGGCACCGACGTGGATCAGCCGCGCAACCTGGCGAAATCCGTCACCGTGGAATAAGCCGTTGTCAGACATGAAAAAAGAGCCGCTGTTGCGGCTCTTTTTTTGGTTGCTTGGCGGGGTTGCCGTTACGATAGCCGCAGGTTGGTGATGGTCACGTCGTCCAGCGAGGGCACTATGATGCCGCTGGAGATGCTCTTGGCGATCGCCTGGTTGCGGTTCTTCGAATCCGTCTTGTTGGTGACCTGATTGAGGTGGAAGTTCACGGTACGCTCGCTGATGCCGAGTATGGTGGCTATCTCCCAGGAGGTCTTGCCCTCGCTGGCCCAGAACAGACACTCCTTCTCCCGATCCGACAGCTCGGCCAGATGTTTCATCAGGTCCGGCCTGCTCTTTATCAGCTGCAGCGCCGCGTTGAAGATGTAGCTGGCACAAAATGACAGCATGGGAACGTTTTCAAACATCAGGTCAGAGTTGGACCTTTCCTTGCTGATGAAGGAGAGGATGCCGTGTTCCCCCTGAGGGGTGTGCAGCGGGAAGGAGACACCGTTTCTCACGCCAAAGTCGGCGGCGAGGTTCATCACTTCCCGGCTGGCGCTGGGCAGCCAGGGAGAGTCGCAGTCGAGCTTGTTCCAGAAGATGGGCTGGGTCTGCTTCAGGCCCAGGAAGACCACAGGATCCTGGGTCAGGTAGTGTCGCTCCGTGTAGGCATCAAACCAGCTGGTCGGGCAGTTGTTGAACAAGGCCACGTGTGATTTCTGCATGCTGATGGGAAAAATGATCAGCAACCGAAAGTAATCAAAGCCCATCTGATGGCTGAAGCGCTCCAGTTGTTGCTGGATATCGCTGGTCTTCTTGGCCTTGGTGAACCGATCTATGTGTTCCCAGATCGCATCGTTAAACATGTAAGTCTCCTTCTTCGACCACTTATCATCCTGATCGAAAAGACATTTTTTAGTTATTTAAAATGGTGTTGTGACTACCAACGCCAGTTGTTCCCGTGCTTGTCTAAAAAGTATCCTGTTTTTTCAGCCACAGGCCAAGAAAATCATCTGATTGCCAGTGGCACGACTCTTTGAGACAATGAGAATAGTTATCATTGTTAAGATTGTGTACCATGAAAAAGATCTGGGGTCTGGCCTTGTTGCCATTGGCCGTTCATTTCGTCGCCTCGGCAGACGATCTGGTCGCGCCCGCACTGAAAAACAGCATCGCGGATGGGAAAGCCTCCCAACAGCGCGTAGAAAAGGCGGCCGATGCCGCCGTTGCCGCCCGGCTGGAGCTGCAAAATGCCCAGTTGCAACTGCGGGATCTGGAAGCCTACAACCGCTACATGCAGTCTCTGGTGGCCGATCAGCAGAATGAGCTGGGCAAGCTGACTCAACAGCTGGAAGCGGTGCAGGAGACCCGTCAGGGCCTGATCCCGCTGATGTTGCAGATGCAGGCGGATCTGGAACAGCTGGTGCAGGATGACATTCCCCTGCGCAAGGAGGACCGTCTGGCGCGGGTCGAGCAGCTGAAGGTGACCCTGGCCCGGGCGGACGTGAGCGAGGCGGAGAAGTTCCGCCAGTTGCTGCAGGCCTACCAGATCGAGGCCGAATACGGCAGCCGGATGGATGCCTATCCCGCCCAGCTGGCGCTGGATGGTGCCGAGCGCCGGGTCGATGTGCTGGCGCTTGGTCGCGTCTCCCTGCTGGCCATGACAGCCGATCGCACCCAGGGCTGGCGCTGGTCCGCCGAGAGCAAGACCTGGTTGCCGCTGGATAGCGAGTGGCTCACCCCCCTTGCCGATGCGCTGGACATGGCGGCCGACAAGAAAGTCCCGCAACTGTTGCATCTGCCCCTGTCTGTCGCGCGTAGCCAGGAGGCTCAGTCATGAAATGGTTCCCCCTTCTGATCACCCTCTCCCTCTGCTCCCAGCTGGCCCTTGCCAATGAAGAGTGGCAACAGCAGGAACGGGCCCGCGAGCAACAGGCACAGCAGGATCTCGCATCAGTCTCCACCGAATTGCACAGTGCCCGCGCCAGGCTGGCTGAGGCCCAGCGCCTGAGCAAGGAGCTGGCTGGCCAGTTTGCCAGCAATGAAAAGCAACTGGTCGAACTCAACACCCGCTGGGAGCAGGCCTCCGGCGACATGAACGAGATCTTCGCGGTGACCCGTCAGGGCGCCAGCGATGCGGTCAAGCTGCTGGGTGACTCCTCGGTGCAGGGCCAGTATCCGGATCGCCTGACAGCCTTGAAGGCCATGGCCCAGGACAAGCAGGTGCCGGATCGCGCCGCCCTTGCCCTGCTGCCCGCCACCCTGTTGCAGGAGATCCGCGAGTCGGGTCGGGTTGTCCAGTTCGATGGCAAGGTGCTCAATGCCCAGGGCACGGCCAGTGAGCAGGAGCTGACCCGGGTCGGCAGCTTCGCGCTGTTTGGCAGCGAAGGCTTCCTGCAACCGAGCGGCGAAGGGCTGATCCCTGTACTGGGACTGCCCGGCGGCTTGCTGTCCGAACTGACCGCCTATAAGGGCAAGGAAGGCGAGGCGTTGCCGCTGGATCCCTCCCACGGCGTCCTGCTCGAGATGCAGGCCCAGGCACCGACCGTCTGGCAGCAAGTCCAGCAAGGGGGCCAGGTAGGCGCCATCATAGTGCTGCTGGCCGCCATCGGCCTCGGCATTGCCGCCGTGCGGCTCTGGACCCTCTCTCGCGAACTGACCCTGGTGCGTCGCCAGCTCAAGAGCGGCGAATACCACGCCGACAACGCCCTCGGTCGGGTGCTGACGGTGGCGGACAAGCACCCGGAGCTGAGCATGGAGACCCTCGAACTGAGGCTGGACGAGGCCATACTGCAGGAGACGCCCCGGATGGAGCGTGGCATCGGCATGGTCAAGGTGATCGCGGCCATTGCCCCCATGCTGGGGCTGCTCGGCACCGTGACCGGCATGATAGGCACCTTCCAGGCCATCACCCAGTTCGGTACCGGCGATCCCAAGATCATGGCGGGCGGCATCTCCATGGCGCTGATCACTACGGTACAGGGGCTGGTGGCCGCCATTCCGCTGATCCTGGCCCACAGCCTGCTGCAATCCCGTTTCACCGAGCTCTCCAACGTGCTGGAGCAGCAGGTCGCCGGCATTCTGGCCGAGCGGGCCGAGAATAACGGGGACGGGATGGAGCGGGTGGCATGATGGTCGACATCTGGCAACAGTTGCAGGGTTTTATTGAACGTGGCGGCCCCGTGCTGGCCGAGCGCGCCGATGGCAAGCAGAGTGAAAAGATGGAGCGGGTGGCATGATGGTCGACATCTGGCAACAGTTGCAGAGCTTCATGGGCCGTGGCGGCCCGGTGCTCTGGGTCATCCTGGCCTTGCTGGTGCTGATGTGGATTCTGATGATCGAGCGGTTGCTCTACCTCAATCTGGGCTTCGGCCCGCTGCAGCGGCAGCTGTTCGGCCGTTGGCAGGGACGCAGCGAGCGTCACAGCTGGCACGCCAAGGCAATCCGCAGCCGCTGGCTGGCCGAGGCCGAACTCGAGCTCAACCGCCATCTCATCTTCATCCGCACCCTGGTGGTGCTCTGCCCCATGCTGGGCCTGCTCGGCACTGTGACCGGCATGATAGGCGTATTCGATGCGTTGGCCGCCGCCAACCGCTTTAACCCGGAGAGCATGGCGGGCGGGATCTCCCGCGCCACCATCCCCACCATGGCAGGCATGGTGGTGGCGCTCTCCGGCGTGTTGTTACTCAGTCGTCTCGAGAGCCAGGCCAAGCGTGCGCTGGCCAAGACCCGGGACGGCCTGCGAGAAGAGAAGGTAATGCAATGAGACGGCAATCCAAACGCCAGCGTGATGAAGTGCAGATCGACATGACCCCCATGCTGGATATCGTGTTCATCATGCTGATCTTCTTCATCGTGACCACCTCCTTCGTACGGGAAGCCGGGCTAGAGGTGCACAGGCCCCAGGCGAGCCAGGCCAAGGCGCAGAAGTCCTCCAGCATCATGCTGGCGATCGGCGCCCAGGGGCAGATCTTCCTCGACCGCAAACAGGTGGATGTGGAGCGGGTGCAGGCCAGTCTGGCCCGCCTGCTGTCGGAGCAGCCCGAAGCCAGCCTGGTGATCCAGGCCGATGAGCGGGTGCCCCATGGCAAGGTGGTGCGGGTGATGGATGAGGCCAAGGCGGCAGGCATCGCCAATATCGCCGTGGCGGTGGCGCCGAAATGAAGTTCAAGCTGATGAGCCTGGGGCTGGGGATTGCTCTCAGCCTGGGGATCCTGCTGTTCATGGCCACGCTGGTGGAGCCGCCCAGAGGGGAGAAGGCGAGCGCCGAGCAGAAATCCATCGTCATCAACATGCAGACCGAGGTGAACGAGGTGCAGGTGCGCGAGCGTCCGGTACCCCAGGAGCCGGAACCCTTGCCGGAGCCTCCCGCCGCCCTGGCGTCCACGCCAATGCCCATGCCGGCGGCGGCCCCGCTGCCCTCGGTGCAGCCCAGCCTGGATCTGGTATCCAGCCTGAGCGCGGTGCAGGTATCTGCCCCCGGGGTCGCAACCAGCCCCACCCCGGTGGCGAGCGGCAGCTTCCATGGTCAGTCACAGGGCGCGGGCATAGGGGTCGGCGACATGCTGACCCCCCTGCAGCGGGTCGAACCCGTCTACCCCTATCGGGCCCAGCAGGCCGGCATAGAAGGTTCGGTGACCCTGCGCTTCACGGTCGATGCCGAGGGGCGAGTACAGGATGTGGAAGTGATCGACGCCAAGCCCAAGCGACAGTTCGAGCGGGCGGCGATTCAGGCCGTCAGCAAGTGGCGCTACCAGCCAAGACCGGGTGCCACCGACAAGCTGGTGCAAACCATCAATCTCAAATTCAAATTGGAGTCATAACCATGTTGCGGATCTGGATCTGTCTGCTGGCCCTGGTCAGCCAAGCCTGTCTGGCCATGGAGGTGAGTCCTCATTTCTCCCGTCAGCTGGAGCCTGTGATGAAGCTCTATCAGTCGGGTCAGTGGCAACAGGCCCAGAACAAGGCGACCGGGCTCAAGCCTGGCTCCGATGCCGAGCGCGCCTGGCTGGCCCAGTTGCAGGCTTCACTGGCGGCCAACCTGCAGCAGACCGCACAGGCGAGTCGCTACGTGGAACAGGCGCTGGCCTATAAAGAGTGGCCCGAGCAGCAGCAGCTCCAGTTGCTGCGTCTGCGTGGGGATATCCAGGCGCAGCAATCCAACTGGTCAGGCGCCATCGCCAGTTACAAGGCCGCACTGGCACTCAAGTCCGACGATGCCTTGCGTCTGCGCCTGGCCGGCCTTTATTACCACAACAAGCAATACGGCGAGGCGGTCAGCCAGAGCGAGCAGTTGCTGAAGAAAGGCTGGCACAAGCAGACGGCGATCATTCGCCTCTCCGCCCTCACCGCCCTGCAACGTTATGGTGTGGCGGCAGAGCAGGCGGAAGAGCTGATCCGCCACGAACCGAAAGAGAGCAAGTGGTGGCAACAGGCGGTGTCGCTCAACCTCTCTGCCAAGCGCGGCGATCAGGCGCTGGCGCTGCTGCAAACCGCCATCGACAGAAAGTTGATGGATGATGCCGCCGCCCGCAACCAGCTGATCCGTCTTTATGCCTGGCAGGGACTGCCTTATCGCGGTGCCCGTCTGCTGGAAGCGGCCATGGCCAAGGGACAGATGAAACAGAGCGCCGACAATCGCCAACTGTTGGCTCAATTGTGGGAAGGTGCGCGTGAGTGGCCGAAGGCCGTCGATAGCTGGCAGTTGCTTGCCCGCGAGCATGCCCATCCCAAGGCGGCCATGCGCGCCGCCGAGCTGCTGTTGCAACAAGGCAGAGCGGATGCGGCCATGACCCAGCTCGCGGCCATCAAGTCGGTGAAGGGTGAGCAAGGCAATCGCGCCAAGGCGCTGCTGGTGCAGGCGCACCTTAATAAGGAGCAGTATGCCCAGGCGCTGGAGCTGGCTCGCGAGCTGCAACAGCAGGACAACTGGCAACAGCGTGCGACCAGCTGGGTCAACTACATCCAGGCCCAGACTGATGGAGTGAACAAAAAAGCGGCATGAAACAGGGCTAAAACTCGCATTTCATGAGGTTCAGCCTGCTTTTTCAGCAAACGAACGCATTTTTACAAAAAGCCCTTGTCATCCCGGTGCGGCTCCCTATAATGCGCCCCTACCAGCACGGCGGAACACGCCGGACTGATGAGTCAGCTTCCTTGTGAAGTGGGCGCCGAAAGAAAAGCGAAAACAACCGCTTGACTTTCGAAGTGAGGGGGCGTAAGATTCGCCTCCTCAACGCGATAAGCGTGACGCTCTTTAACAATTTGAATCAAGCAATCTGTGTGGGCACTCACAGCATCGA